>CAZHLF010000009.1:0-24691 GCA_964532845.1 uncultured Tissierella sp. | reverse complement strand
TAAAATACCAGCTCTGGTGGCACTAGTTCCTATCCCACTTCCTTTAATATTTTCCCTAAGTTCCTCATCTTCGATTAACTTTCCTGCACTCTCCATGGCTAATATTATAGACCCTGAATTATATCTCTTAGGGGGACTTGTTTCTGATTCCTTTATATCCAGCTCTTTTATATTTACCTGTTGTCCTTTTTTTAATTTCTTTAAGGTTTCTTCTTTATCTGAAAGAGGAGCCGCATCCTTCATATCCCCTTTTAAGACCTCTTGAAATCCTTCCTGAATACATATCTTTGATGAAGAGAAAAAACTCTCAGTTTTTATCTTAGTAACAATAGATAATTGACTATATATTGCAGGTGGATAGAAAATAGCTAGAAAACGTCTGACTATTAGTATATATGTTATTTTTTCTGAATCTAGTAATCTATTATAGTTTTCCAGACCTTCACCTGTAGGTATAATTGCATAGTGATCAGTAATGGCCTTATCATTTACATACTTTGTTTTTTCAATTCCCTTATACAGCCCTTTACTCAAAATATTCCCGACAAATCCATTGATAGCCCTGTCAGATTCATCTAATTTACAGATTTGTCCCATACGCAAAAGTCCCTTTAAATTTTTATCAATCTCCTTGGCTACTGCTGTAGATAAAACCCTTGCATCAGTTCTTGGATATGTAACCATCTTTTTTTCATATAACTTTTGAACAATACTTAGTGTTTCATCCGGATTAATCTTTAACCTCCTGGACAATTCATTTTGCAATTCAGCCAAATTAAATAACATGGGAGGATTCTTTGTTTCCTTTTTCTTTTTAACATCCTCAACTGTGGCAACTAACCCCAAATTATCCTCTTTCAACTCCTGGATAAACTTTTCTGCAGAGCTTCTTTCCATAAAACCGATATCTTTATATAACAAGGGGGACATGTAATAAGTGGAATCTTCTACAGCTTTCCACTCTCCTTGATATTCCAATGATTGTTCTAGACTAAAATCAGAAAGGATTTTATAGTATGGAGTCTTAACAAAGTCTAAAATCTCTCTTTCTCTCTGAACAATCATCCCCAGAACACATGTCATAACCCTTCCGACTGCTATTACTACATGATCCTTTTGCAGGCGATTTTTCAGTAGTCCACCATAAACTAAAGTAAGTAGTCTTGAAAAATTTATCCCCATTAGATAATCTTCCTTGGCTCTTAAGTAGGCAGCATGGGATAAATTATCGTATTCATCCAAGGGTTTAGCATTTTGTATTCCTTTTTTTATCTCCTCTTCAGTCTGTGAATCAATCCACACACGTTTTTTAGTTTTACCCTCTACATTGACCATCTGGTCCACTAGTCTATAGATATATTCACCTTCCCGTCCGGAGTCGGTGCAGACATATATTGTTGATATATCCTCTCTATTCATTAACATCTTCAGGGTATTAAACTGTTTCTCAACATTTTCTATTACTTCATATTTATATTCCTCAGGAAGAAATGGTAAATCCCTAAGATTCCATCTCTTATATTTCAAATCATACTTTTCAGGATAGCTCATAGTAACCATATGTCCAATGCACCATGAGACAACAGCATCATCTGACTCAATATACCCATCTCTTTTATTACCCTTAATGTTCAGGGTCTTTGCAAACTCCTGAGCCACACTGGGTTTCTCAGCTATATATAAAGATTTATTCATCATTACACCACTTTCAACTAATCTAAATCAATAATATTATAGCACAATTGAGAAAGTATTGTTATAATGGGGTTAGTAATAGCAATGAAGAAAGGATGAATTTTAATTGTCAAATGTAATTATTATTGGTAATGGTCCAGCAGGTATTTCTGCAGCTTTGTATACTACCAGAGCTGGCATAGATACAACAATAATAGGCAGGGACTATGGAGCTTTAGGAAAGGCTTCTGAAATAGAAAATTATTTTGGTTTTAAGGAACCCATAACAGGAAAGCACCTTATATCAGAGGGCTTAGAACAGGCAAAACGACTTGGAACAAAAGTTATTACAGGTGAAGTTGTGGGATTATCATATCTAGATAAGATAATAGTTCAAACAAAGGAAGGGGAATATACAGCAGACAGTGTTATTTTAGCTACAGGCTCATCTAGGTCTACTCCTGGGATTAAAGGACTAAAGGAGTTTGAAGGTCATGGAGTAAGCTACTGTGCTGTATGTGATGCATTTTTCTATAGAGGAAAGGATGTAGCAGTATTGGGAAATGGTGAATATGCCCTCCATGAAGCTTTGGAACTATTACAAACTTCAAATTCTGTTATTATTCTTACAGATGGAAAAGAACCAACTGCCTTAATTCCCCAAAACATAAGAGTCATCAAGGATAAAATAGATTCTATATCTGGTGAGAACAAGGTGGAAAATGTAATATTTCAGGATGGAAGCTCGATAAATATTGCAAGTCTCTTTGTTGCAGTTGGAGTAGCAGGCAGTTCTGATTTAGCAAAGAAAATCGGTGCTTATACTGAAAACAATAAGATATTTGTGGATGAGAATATGGCTACTACTATTCCAGGCCTTTATGCAGCTGGAGATTGTACCGGAGGATTATTACAAATATCCAAGGCTGTCTATGAAGGAGCAAAAGCTGGTACCGAAGTTATAAAATATTTAAGAAAAAACCAAGTAGCAGTATAATAAAAGGCAGAGTATCTTCTTGGGATACTCTGCCTTGATTTTTACTCTAACATTGATAATACTATGTGTTTTGGTTTTACACCTACTGCACTTTGAACTATTTTTCCATCTTTTACAACTACCAATGTAGGGATACTTGCAACGTTGAAGGCTTGAGCCAGTTCTTGTTCTTCATCTACATTAACCTTTCCAACTTTAACTTTGCCTAAAGTTTCAGTAGCAACTTCATCTATTATTGGCGCTACCATTCTGCAAGGTCCACACCAAGCTGCCCAGAAATCTATTAGTACAGGCTTATCTGATTTTAAAACCTCTTCTTCAAAATTATCTTTTGTAATAGTTATTACGCTCAATTCTTTTCTCCTTGTCTGCAGTAATTAGTATTTTGTTGAATTTAATCAACTCTCTAATTATAGCACAATATGAAATTCATTCAATAGTTTCCGATTCATTACTTAGTACGATTAATTCTTTGTATTGCTATATCTTTAAGCCCTGGGTTTTTATATAACTTGTACAGTTCACGTGAAGAATAAGTTAATTTAATAGTATGAACGTCTGTTGACTCTGTTGCTTTCTCCCATATTTCTTCCCATGACAGTAATGTTGATTCTTTATCATATCTCGTAATATCAAGATTATCAATTGTTAATAAGTGTGTAATTATACAGGTAGTTAATATATTTAAAGCTTTATGGAAGTCATCATAATAATCTTTTAATACCATTAAAGCATGTAGACCAGTAATACAATGTAAAACCACTATATCATTGGTATTCTCATAGGCAGGTATTAGTACATCCAGCAAAGTATTAATTTTTTCATCTTCTGTACCATCTATAAAAAATCCTACCTTCAGATATGTTGGATCCTTATAAAGAGTTTTTAATCTTTGTCCTAAGGAATTCTGGGATTTAACCTGTTTCTTTATATGTGGATTATAGATTAAATTGTTTATTTCCCTTACAGCATTAGAAGAAGTTACTCCATTCTCAAATATATTGGCAGGCTTGTACGCAGTTATATAGTAAGCCAACGACCTGGTTGCTTCACTAATTAATTCTTCGTCAAACTGTACCCCTTCTACCCCATAGGCAACTCTAATAAGTGTATGAAATAATCCTGAGGACATTCCAAATTCATACTTATTAAGTATTTGATAAATATATTGGTTTAAACTATATGATTTAATTCCATCTTGGATTAAATCTAAACACGCTTCATACATATCAGGTTTTCCTAAACATTTATCGATGCTCTTCGCCTCAGGATAATCAGTTTTTACTTTATCTATGTTTAACCTTTGCATATAAATTTCTGAAAAAGTCTTTGTCTTTTCTAAATCCTTAGTCATTGTGTAATAAGCTAATTGCACCATAGGCAAGTGGTTCACTAGGCTTTCTGCATATGGTGAAAGATCTTTTCCGTATTCATTAATAAGTTTACCTATCGACATTGTTTGACCTCCTGTTTGACTTCTTAATATTCTATAAGTCTATTATAACACATTTGACGAATATTCTAAAATCTCAAACAATATAAAGAGAAAAATAAGAAAAACTTCTAAAGAAGCATAAGTTGTAGCTTTTCTTGTTACTCATTGACGGAAAGTCCTAAATGATAAAGACTTATTAAGTAGGACTTTCCTATTCGTAATAAACTTATAGTTAAGTCTTTCAATTAATGATAAAATATACTTAGAGAAGTACATAAGAAACTAGACATTCCTGAACTTTTTAGGAGGTTATATTGTGAATAAGAAAATGAGTTTTTTAATATTGGCCATTGTATTATCCTTGTCTTTATTTGCACATAATAAGATTAATTCTACTAATAATGTAATACAACAGGAGATAGAAACTGAAGTAGAACTTAATGGAAATAAAGTAATTTATCTTGCTGGAGGATGTTTCTGGGGAACTGAGAAATACTTTGGTCTCATAAATGGAGTAGTTTCAACAGAGGTTGGATATGCAAACGGAACTACTGAAAATCCTTCCTATGAGGATGTAATTTATAAAAACACTGGGCATGCAGAAACTGTCAAAGTAATATATAACCCAGAAGAACTAACCCTTGAGGATTTATTGGGCTTTTACTACAGAGTAATTGATCCTATTTCAGTTAATAAACAGGGCAATGATGTAGGTACTCAATACCGTACCGGGATTTATTATGTTGATGAAGATGATAAAAAAGTTATCGAAGCATCATTAACTGAATTACAAAAGGAATATACAGAGAAACTGGCAGTTGAATCTTTAGAGCTTAGTAATTATTATCCTGCTGAAGAATATCATCAAGAGTATCTAGATAAAAATCCTAACGGATACTGTCATATAGGACAAGATCAATTTGATGAGTTGATGGAAATTCAAAAATAATTTGATTATGAATATTAATCCAAATGAGCGACAAGGAAATGATAAGCTTTATAAAAAATAAAACTAGCTATATTATAAAATTATCTATAAATATAGCTAGTAAGATTTGCTTAAAAGTTGCCTAATTTATTTCTTTTCTTTTGTAGCCACACCCGATATGTCTGCTGCAGTTTGGGCATGGGGCTTTACATTCTATTAGCGACTCACCTATTCCACTCATTTTAGAAGGGTCTGATTTCAGTTTTTTTAATATTTCAGTAATATTTTCATAATCCTCCTTGGTGTTTGGGATGATCTCCAAAGTTATACTACCATTGGCATCATTTAATCCACCTGAGCCAATAGGATAGCAATCTACATCGGCTAATAATTTTATTGCATCTATTTCAGTAAATATTTCTCCAACTAGAGGCAATAGTCCTACAGACATACCCCAAGAAATGGATTTACCATGTCTGTTGCTTTTTTTAATTATATTTCTTAAATCTCCAGGGATCATCTTTTCTATTCCTACAGGAATTAATATATTCCCAGCTTCAGAACTCCACGCACCAATGGATTGACCTACTCCACCGCCACCAGGGCTACCAGCCATCATTGCTGCATTGCCAAAATTATCAATTGCATTTGCTCCGCAAATTACCAGATCATTCTTGCTTAATTTAAGTGATTCTTCAGCTATTTTATCATCAATATTAACCCATTTTCCTTTAGTATACATTATTGAATGGGGACCTTGAACTATATCTTTGCTTGACACCGTACCTCTTTTTGTAATTCTTCCACTTACTCTTAATGGGACTCCTAGCAATTTCTCAGTAATTTTTGAAACTGTAGTACCACCTTTAAAGAGTATTTTCCCTTCATCTAAAGCAGCCTTAACTAAAGGGTGTTCTAAAATCCCCAGGGTTATAATGGACTTGGACTCTTCTACAGTGAGAGTTACTTGGATATTACCAAGTTCCTTAATCATTTATATCAGTACCTTTCCCTTATCCATTACCTTTTTATCATCCAGGTATAGAGTCGGATTCATAACAATACCATCGAGATGGCAATTAGCTTTGTTAGTTCCTCCAAAGGAAATATTAGTACCAAAGGCTATGTGAATTGTACCGTATATCTTTTCATCCTCAAGAATTACTCCTGTTAGTCTTGCAGCATGATTAGTTCCTATACCCAATTCCCCAACAGTGGAGTTGTTTTCACTTTCAAAAAGTACCCCAAGCTTCTCAGCATCTTCACCTTCAAGACCAACTAATTTTCCATTCTTGATAGTTGCAATTAGTGGAGTCTTTAATAGTCCAATACTTACCATGCTTCCATCTATTACAATACTACCGTTGGCAGAATCCTCTATAGGAGCAATATATGCTTCTCCCGAAGGTAAATTTCCAGCCTCTCCTGAATTTCGGTAAACTCCTGTGCTAGGTACGCCATCTCTATTTAGAAGTGACATTTCCAGAACATGTCCATCCTTTTCTATCTTTGCAGTTGTTGCATTGGTTAATAGCTGAGTAAATTTCATTGTCAAAGCCTCAACTTCTGCATAGTCAGCTGTGATGGCACCAGCCTGGAACATATCCTCAGTTATCCCTGGCATACTTGCTAACCTTGCTCCATTTTTTACTGCATTTATCTTTGCATTGGTATGAGTAATGGAGGTTGAGGTAGGACAAATAATAACATCAAAGTTAAGCATAGCTTTAGCAACTTCTTCTGGGGGTTCTTCACCACTTACTTTTCTAGGTTTCATAACCATTAGAACTGCCTCTTTTGAAAGTTCCTTTGCAACCTCATAAAGAGATTGTCCGATTTCTAGCTTTCTATCATCTGTAAGGACTAGCACTGACTCAGTGTTCTTTACTGCTAAACAGTCCTCAACTACTATTCTATATCCACTTTTTTTCGTCATATTAACACCTCTTATTAATTAAGAATCTCGCCAAGAACTCTGGCTACTATTGTCCTTGCTAAGACAACCGGCTTATTCGTTCCTTCAGCTACAATATCTTTCATCTTTTGATTATATCCTATACAATCCAGGACAATAATGTCAATATCACTTATTCCTTTTAATTCCTCTATGGCACATAATAACTCTTCCTCTTCTTTATAGGGTGATCCACAAACCACAACTACATCTGCACCTGTCTCGCTCCATTTATTTTTACTCTGTTCAATTTGACTTTCATCAGGTGTTATAACAGCTAGTTTTCCTCTACCAATAAGTTTTGGGGTAACCCCATGTAATATCTTTTGAGGATAAAGTACCGGTTTATTAGACTTAAAAATATCAGGAAAGACACCAGTACATATGAATAGTATAACGTCTGCTCCTTCAGCCTCAAGCTTATCAATACAAGCCTGAAGTCTAGGGAGTATATATCTTTCTGCAAATCTTACACTTCTACCATCCTTTAATTTTGAAACTAGTACATAATCTCCTTCTTCTGGAACAAATTCTTGAATCTCTTCATATGTTAATCCATCAAGAGCACCAGCCTCTATTACCTCTACTTCATGTCCTAAATATGGAATCATTTCTGGAATTACATCCAATCTAGGTGATTGGCCTATGGTAATGGTACCAAGTTTCTTTTTCATATCTATCCCTACTTTCCTAAGGTTTGTATATGTTCCATGCTTCCATAAAGACTTTGAAGTCTATTGAACTCAACTTCATCAAAGAATTTACAATCTCCTTTTCCAAATGCTTTAGCTACTTCAAGTGTAAATCTAGCAGCCTGCTCCATATCAAAGGGATGGCTAGCTCCGGTTGCACATCCTGGAACTGCTACTTCTGCTGTAATAGCTATTCCTACTACTGGTGCTTTAGTTGCAGTTGAAGGTTGTAATATACTATTAATATGGTAAACATCATTCCCATATGGAGTGATATCCTGAGTAGTTATTGGAAATACTACTGGCAACTTACCAGATGATATTTGCATTATATCCAACAAATCATCACTAACTTTAAGAATATACCCTTCTTTAACAGTTGCAGATATAGCATATCCTCTATGATTAATTACTCTATTTCCTTTTGTAGTATCAATAGAAAGAATTGCATCTAATTCTCCATTTACTTCTTCTTTGTTTACAGTTGCCATGTCCACTGGAGAACCCATAAAAGGGACTGGTTTGTGAGGTTGTGTTGGAGCATCTGGGCAAATATGAGTGGATATAATAACATCACCATCCAGAAAATCTCCTTTTTGCTGCATATCCAGTAATTTTGCCGCTACTGCCAAAGCTATAACTGCCCCATCTGCATCTGAAACCATACCTATTACTTCAGGTCTGGCACCAATTCCCCCAAGTCTTCCTAATACTCCAAGAGTTGGCGCATCCATTCCCTTTGATTTACCCTTTAATCCAGGAACTTTTATTCTAATAAAATCAGTTTTCCCTTTATTACCATTAATTGTCTTAACTTCAATATCCTTGCCACCTAATGATTCCAGATATTTCTTCATCTGTTCACCATTAGCTGTTGCTGTATCAATAAGCTCATAAACTTCTAGAATTTGTTTTAGTAACATATATTCCCTCCATTAAAAATATTTTACTATTTCTTTGTTTACAATAGGTTCAACTTCCTTTAATAGCTTCATATCAAACATTCCTGAACCAAGTTTTATATTATTTTTCTTTGTTGCAATAATTGCAATTTCCATTCCTTTACTAATCTCAGCAGTTGTTACTGGGAAACCTGTCTTCCTATCGAAACTCATTATTAGATCAGGAAATGTATAAAGTCTTTCTCCATCTAATTCAAGTGTCATGTATTCATTCCAAAAGGTCATTTCGAGTCCTGAAACAACTACTTCACCTACATCAAAACCACCCTTTGTAGCCAATGTAAATTCATCTATTCTGCCTTCTACTACTACTTCTCCATTTAAAAATTCAGCAACCTTTTTAATAGCATCAGATGGAGAGTTTTTTAGACCTTCATAGAAATTTTTTCCTGTTTCTATGGCATGACTAATGCCATTTATAGCTGCATTTTCCTTTACATATTTTGCATCTACAATATTTCTTGCAACTGCTACTAATCCACCAGCATGTACTGCAGCTTCCCTGATCATAGTTGCAGACTTCATTAACCCACCTGATACAATACCTTCAACCCTTAAACCTTTTTCCGGATTGCCTCCTGCATATGATTGATAGGATATAAATCCTTCTACATTATTTAAACCCATACTACCCATAGTTCCTGTTGGATGAGCTCTACCGTTACATGGAGCATCTATTAGTGGAATCCCCAATATGGACGCCTGTATCCAACCATTGATAGTAGCAGCTCCTCCATTTTCATTGGTTATAATTCCTCCGATTTCTACACCTAAAGTAGATTTTAATGATTCGATTGTTCTAATATAATCCTTTGGTTTAACATATTTATCTGGAGCAGCTGGCGCACCTACAGATGAGGCAGTAACTATTAAGGCATCATCTTTTATCTCTGATATATCCACTAAGTGGAGATCTGAATATTCTAAGGCGATATTTCCTGAAACTTCTCCTAGTTCTCGGCCTCCACCTCCACCACCACCTAAGATACACCCTCCTACTAATGCATATTCTAGAATTTCTTTATCTAGCTTCATACCTACACCTCTTTTCTTATACATTCATAATATGCAATTAAACCCTCTGCAATAGCTGGATCTATGACCGGTATTTGGCACCTTTCTTCTAATACTTTTGCAATACCTATGGTTGCCATACCTGTACAAGCTAAAGAAATAACTTCTGCTCCTAGAGATTTCAATTCAAGAGCTTTATTAATTACATTATTTCTTCCTTCATCAGATAGTAAGTCTATTGTTGAAAACACCCCAGGAACAGCACATGTCCCTACAATGTTTTCTTTACCAAGAATATCAATATAGGCACCAGGCACTTCTTCAGTAATACCTAATACTCCAAAAGTTTTTCCATATCTTCTTGATAACAATGCAGTACTTTCTCCAGCTCCTATTACTGGAATAGATAACATTTCTCTAAGTTCTTTAACTGCCGGATCTCCAGCACAGCTTATTACTAAGGCATCTATTCCTGCCCAATTTTTAGCTAGTTCAATAATTTTTGGGACTGCTTCCAATTCTGTTTCCAAATCATGTATCCCAAAAGGTTGATTTGGGATACATCTGGATTCTACATTAAGCATTGGGAAATATCTCTCAATAATTTTTCCGTGGAAGTTTTTGCTATCCTCATCTTCCAGTGTAACTACTCTTATTAGACCAATGTTAAATTTATTTTTCATATAGTCACCTCAACTACATTAAAGCCTTGATTAAGGCACTAAAGAAACCGTATAATCCATCTCCTGCAATAAGGCCAGCATCTCTTACTTCCATGAATTCTGTACCAAATATCAATCTTACAATAACAGCTAAAAGTACTCCAACTCCATATATAGGATTATTAATCAATAATCCTGTAGCAAATAATACCCCTACCATCTTTGTTGGACCAAATGCAGCTTGCAGAATAAGTCCTGGTACTGCCCACAATAATAATGTCTTTAATAAGGTTGCATCTGCTCCTGCAGCAACAGTTGTAGCAAAAACTCTACTTATTGGCGGAACTAAATCTTGGCCAAAATATATATTCATAGTTAAAACTACAACTATTATTCCTATAACTCCACCTATCATCTCAATAATAACCTGTTGCTTTCTTCCGTATAACTCATACTCTTTATCTTCACCCATACCTCTAAGTATCCAGCCAGTCTTTAGGTCATATCCCATATCTGCAAAACATGGACCAACTGAACTTACGTATCCAGTTAATAATGCAAGCGGCATAACTGGGAACCCAAAGAAAATTCCAATAGTCATGAATATTGTTGTAATTGCAAAAGCTGGGAACCAACCAGAGTGCATAGCTGCCATTCCAACAAGAAGCATAGCTGCAGATGCTGAAAATGTAGCCCATAATAACCAAAGGATTAGTTTCATACCACCTAATTCCGATGTAATTCCTGAAATTAATGCTAGAGCTATAGCTCCAACTAGAAATAAGCCAACACCCATTACCATGTTTTTCTTAGTAACTTCATCTGATTGTGTATATTTTACTTCTTCCTCTTTATTACCTTTACTTCCTTGAATTATTACTTTTATTGATTGAATAAGCGCCATTAGACCAGCACCAATCATAATTCCATGAGGGATATATGTCTTTCCTAAATCAAGGCCATTAAAAATCAATCCAGAATATCCTCTGATTAAAAGTCCTATACCTAATGCAGCCATGGAAAATATATTAGCTATAAATACAATACCGATACCAGCTGCTGGTAATTTAAAATAACTTGCAATACCTCCAACAACAAGTCCTTGTAATAATCTCTTCGCTTTTTCTCCACCTTCATCACCTGCTTCAATAGCTCTTGCTGTAGCAACTCCTGGTGGCCATGGTGCAGAAGCTGGGAAAATGCTACTATCATAAATTTTACCTACTACAAATATAGAGATTACAACTCCTATAGCCGAACCTAAAGCCATAGGCATTAAAAATCCTGTCTCGCCCATAACATAAAAAATACCAAGAGTTAAGAATCCACAATTTGCTGCTGAGAATCCTGCTGCTGATACAGTTGTTTGGATAAGGTTTTGTCTCTCCAGAGATCTGAATTTCAACATTGACTGTAGCGGAATTCTAGCCAAAACCATAGCTACAATGGCACCCATGATGGATGTATTAGGAGTTACTCCAACTTTCCCAATAATCTGCATACAGATAATTGCTGATAAAACTGAAAGTAATATGCCTAAAATAAAAGTCTGTGGTTCAAAACAGCTGATTCTTTCTTTTTCTACTTTTTGATAAGCATTTTTAGCCTTGTTGTAACTTGACATTTTTACTCCTCCTTCTTTTGCTTGATATCGCTTTACTTAGGTAAGTTAACTTACTGAATATTTTATCAATTAATATATTTCAAAACAATTTGTCAATAGCACAAAAAAAACAGCAACCATTTATGACTTATCATAAATGGTTGCCAATTACTATAATTTAATTAACCTTTTTAATTTTAACCCCATTTGCAATGCGAATATCCCTTCGCTTTCATCAAGAGAATAACCAGTAATTTCTTCAATTCTATTTAATCTATATCTTAACGTTTCAACATGAATAAAAAGTTTTTTAGCTACTACTGTCTTTTTTAAATTATATCTAAAAAAAATTTCTAATGTTTCCAATAGATTAGTTGAATTTTCATTATCATACATCTCTAGCTTCTTTAAAGTATTTGAATAGTATTCATGGGTTTCGTTTCCCTCTTTCAATGGATACAAAAGTCTAATTGTATCAAGTGACTTATAATATACAATATCCTTATCACTAAATAATATGGACATATATGATTCTTCATAAAGCTTCTTTATTTCTCTTAAATCTTTATATATATTTGATATACCAATGGACATAATTATTTTATTATTAATTACTTCATCTGAATGAATTAATTTTGATATAAAATCCTCAATATGTTGATTATCATTAACTTTAAGAAAAAGGAATATATAATTATTTTTATCTATAAACAAGTAGTAATACTTTCCAATTATTTTATTTATAGCTTTATATAATTCATTTTTATACTCCTCGATTGTATCATCTTTGTGTTCATTTATTTTAATACAAAATCCAACATAAGGTTTTTCATCATCCCAACTAAGATCTCTACAAACATTATCATAAAACTCCTCAGGTAACTCTCTATTATTTAGCATCATTTCTACTAAAGTTTTATTAAATCTTGTTTGAGATATTCTAGTAGAGTTATCTCTTTCAAGTTTTGCTGCAATTATAGATACTCCATATTCTATAGTTCTTTGAGACAGTCTATCCATTTTATTGTTTCCTACTATGAATATGTAATTTCTTTTTTTGTCAACCCCAACAATAGGATATATACTTACATAAAAATTATTAATAACTAAATTAATCCTAGGCTCATTCGAATTATTGTTAATATTCGATGTAATATTTTTCTTTGACCAATTATTTACTATAATCTCATTGATTTCCTTATCTACAATACTTGGTGAAACAAAGTTAAAAAACTGATCACAAAGTAAGATTCTAAAAGTAGTAATATTAACTAGTGAATAAATAATTCCATCAATGTCCCTATTTTCAAAGGAAAGCTCCATTAATTTCTCATAAATACTATTTAGTTGAAGAATATATTCATTTTTTCTGTAAAACAACATATCATAAAAGCTTGATACAGTGCTTGTATAAATAACTTCATATGGAATCAAGATCAAAGGAATATTATAATCATTAGCTTGAGTAATTAAATCCTGGCTAATCTCCCCAAAGTATCTTCTATCTTTAATAGCTATAGCTGAAACTCCTCTGTTTTTAGCATCAATCATCATAGTTCTCTTATTATTTTCATCATGACAAAAGGCATAACCTGCTGTTAGTAAAAATTCTTTTCCTTCTAGCCAGTTTATACCTGTTGGGGTTTCAAGTATTGTCATATGTCTACATCTATTCTTAAGACCCTTCTCTCCACCTAATATATTATAGCCCTTTAAAGTTGGAAGTTTTAAAACCTCTTCAACGGATAACGTTTCTTCTCCATAGGCTTTTCTAATATTTTTCGTTTCATTTATGAGTTTTTCAAATCTGTTCATAAACACTTTCACCTCTGTTTCAAGTAATTACATATCTACATATTAACCCCTATAAAACTATTACTTCATAGTTGATTTTGAAACAAAACAAATTATATTGTAGAATATAATAATTTATTAATTTAGCTAGTACTAATTATGATATTTTTCAGAGAGTAGCAAAAGTTAGTTAATTAGCTTGCTACTTTTTTACTCTTTGCCGAAGCACTTACTAATGCAATTAATGAAGCCAATGAAACAGCTCTTAATGAAACTATTAACATATTAATTCTACTCATTTCTTCTCCATGTACGTCAATAATATCATCAAATGTTTTTGTTGGAGTTCCTATAAATAACAACCCTATTACATTGTTATTTTTATCCTTAATAGCATCATAAGCAGTATAATAATTCTCCCCTAAAATGACTGCTTCCCCTATATACATTTCACCATTCATCACTGTTTCATAGGCTTTATGATCAGTGCCTAAATACGTATCAATTGCCCTTTTGTTATCCTCAGTCATAACATTTGTAGAGATTCTTTTAAAGTCATTATTTTCTTTAACAAAAATAGTAGATTTATCTCCCAAATCATAGAATATAGAGTCTACCACTGCATAATCCCCAGCAATACTGTTACCATTTTTATCAAGTAAAGTTCCATATCCTTGAGTCAGTTCACCGTAGGAATTTTTGATGTACTTCATAGAAAGATTTATGTCATACTTAGCATTTTGCATCAGTATTTGATTTTTAACATTATTTATTTCCTCTGTGTAGTTTGAATACCCTAACAGACCTACAACTAAGCTTAAAAGCATGGATATCATTCCAATATAAGCTATTACCTTTATCTTTATATTTTCCACAAACTCTTCCTCCACATAAAAACTTTTATTTTAAAAATATTTAAGAGTATTACATATCAGATAAATTAGCTGCATTAACAAATACTTTCTTAAAGCCAAGCCATGCAAAACAAGAAATTGCAGCAATTGTCCCCAACCTACCACCAATACCTACATAGGCATTACTAGAAGCTATGAAAAGTATCCCCGTCATCAAGGATATTATGGCCATTTCACCTAGATTAAGAGCATTTTCCATTGATATCATCCCTGCATAAGATGAACAAGTCGCTGCTGCTACTAACACATTTCCCATTGTTGGGAAAAAATGAGGAATCAGAAGACCCGATATTAAAGTTATTATAGCTGAGGCAATAACCGCTCCTCTTTTTAAAATATTGGACACTCCATAAGTAGCCATCCCTGCTGCCATTGAAATTATTAATATTATCATTTCATCCATACAATCATCCCCTAGCTAAAAAATCCAAGTATTGTTTTAGTTATTATTGTAGCTAATGCTGCTGTTGTTCCACCTTTTCCACCGATTCCTGCATATATTTCAGCTGTGACTAAAAGTACTATTCCAACTATCAAACTTCCTAATATAGCTGCTGCCATAGAGGGTATTACAGCCAGAGAACTCATTCCAACAAAGGATGATGTATATGTAATTCCGGCTAAGTCATTTGGAAGAAATGTAGCTGCCATTACGCCAACTAATCCATTTGCTATAATTGCTCCATAACCCATCTTGTGGTTTATATACCATGTTATGGTGACTCCTAGAAAGGAGCATAAAAAAATGTATAAATATCTCCTATTTTTCTTCATTTTTATCATCCTTTAAAATTAGTTTTTTAAAATGGTCTATAAGGCTAACTGTAAAAAAACAGCCATAAATTACTAAGATTTCTGTCTTATATATATTATCTTCATTAATTGCTGTGGAGATAATAAGTCCCCCTCCAGTTGCAATAAAAGCCATTAATCCCAATAGTCTCCCACTTCTTTTACTCAACAAATTTTTAATCAATTTATCAGCTCCAATACAATCTTGCATTTTTTTATCTTTAGTAAAATTATCTTATCAATGACCATATCTATTTTAAAACCAATGTTTTAATTTTATCATAGCAGTATATTTTGTCAATTAAGATAGTTGTAAAATAAATAATATAAACGCCCACATATTGGTACATTTAAATCTCGTAGAAGGCAATTTGCTATAATTGATCATTTTTGATATTATAAGATTTAGATTAGTAAATAAAATATAAATAAAGGTCGGAGAATAATGAATCAAGGAAATGATAATACAGAGAAAAAACATCAAAGACGAGTTAGGTATAAAGGAACTCACCCAAAACACTATAAAGAGAAATATAAAGAACTACAGCCAGAATTATATTCTGATACAATAGAAAAAGTTATGAAAAAGGGTTCAACTCCTGCTGGTATGCATCGGTCAATATGCGTTGATGAAATACTGGAATTCCTCCAAATTAAACCAGGACAGGTTGGACTAGATGCTACTCTTGGTTATGGAGGACATACATTGGAAATGCTGAAATGTCTAGATTCTAAAGGACACTTATATGCAACTGATCTGGATTCTATCGAACTTCCTAAAACTCAGGAGCGTTTAGAGAAAATGGGATATGGCTCAGATATTTTAACTATAAAACACATGAACTTTTCAGGAATAGATCAGATTGTTCTAGAATCTGGCCCATTGAATTTTGTATTGGCTGATTTAGGAGTATCATCCATGCAAATAGATAATCCAAAAAGAGGTTTTTCATTTAAAAGTGAAGGTCCTTTAGACCTTAGGTTAAATTCTAGAAGAGGTAAGTCTGCTGCTGAAAGATTAAGGACTGTTTCACAAGAAGAGTTGGAAGGTATGTTTATAGAAAATGCTGACGAACCTCATGCTGCGGTTATAGCCAAGGCTATTATTACTGAAATAAGAAAAGGAACTAATATAACAACAACTACACAGCTTCAAGAGATAATCAAAAATGCTCTTAAATTTATTCCTGAAAAAGATAGAGCCCAAGAGATTAAAAAGTCCTGTCAAAGATGCTTTCAGGCTCTAAGGATAGATGTAAATAATGAATTTGAAGTGCTGTATGAGTTCTTGGAAAAACTACCTTTTTGTCTTGCTAAAGGAGGCCGTGTAGCCATACTCTCCTTTCATTCGGGAGAAGATCGCCTTGTTAAAAAATCTTTTCAACATTTTTTACGTGAAGGCATCTACAGTGAAGTATCATCAGGACCTATTAGACCATCAGCAGAAGAATGTAATTCAAATAGTCGTGCCCGTTCTGCAAAATTACGCTGGGCAGTTAAAGCTTAAATAGATCATTCAGAAATTTGAGGTAGTGCAAAGCACTACCTCTATTTATTTCAACTTAGCTTGGAAAAAATCCAATATTACTTTATTTGTAGTTTTTATACAATACTCAGGATTAATCTCACCTATCCCTAGTAATTTAGCCAAAAATGGAGATACAATAGGTAAGTCTGTGAAATTAATGTGACCAGCTCCTTCAAATACTTCTTCAGAAGCATCTATAGCATATTTAGATGAGTAATAATTTGGATAATCTTCCCCTAATGAGAGGGCTTCATTTAATGTTCCTCATTATATATATTTAAGATTGGCTTAGGATATGGAGTATCAGTAATTTTTTCCTCAAGCATGGTTCCATCTATTACTACAACTGCATCTACTAAGTCATTATCTCTACCTACCTGCGCTGAGGTTGCCCCTCCCAGTGAATGACCGGCTACACCAATACGTTCCAGATCTATTGATTTATAAATCGAAGGTGAATTTTGGCTAGCGCCCATTTCTTTTATATAATTAATAACAAATTCCATATCTTCTGTTCTTAATTTCAGCCACTGTTGCCCTAGTTCATTAGTTGTTTCTTCATCAATATCTCCATTTTGAACAGCCATAGCTGAATTTATAAACTCCATGTTTCCTATAACAATTTTTCCATCTTCTTGTTTAGTAAACATTGCTTGATGAGTATGATCTATACTAACTACTATATAACCATTGCTTGCCAACTCCTGAAAAGTTGAATAATTGCTCATTCTATAACCAAAAGCACCATGTGAAAATACTACCAATGGATATCTTCCATCAATAGGGACTGCCTTTGTGTTATCTGAAGGATACCAGAACTGAATAGTAACCTTTCTTCTATCATCTTCCTCAGTAAAATATTCTTCTCTTGATTCATCAGTCAATGAATAACTTACAGTTCCAACCTCAAATTTACCTGAAGGCTTGATTTCCTCATAATGTGGAAAAATCAAAGTAGGTATCAATAGAAAGAATAATATTATACACCTACTTATGGTACTAGATATTAATCTGGATTTCTTAATTTCCCTATTACTTTTCTTCTTAGCAATAAAATTAACTCCTTTAATAACTTGAACTCCTAAGAATAATCCTGACATTATCCACGAAGAATTAAAATCTATGATTCCCGTGATACATAGTAGAGTAAATATTATAAATAGAAATATATATATAACGGATTTTTCTTTTTTTAGATTTGATTTCTTCATTAAACTAAATAACATAATCAATAACTCAACAAATATCAATACAATCAAAACTAAACTACCGGACATTAATTATTCCCCCTAATTGATTTAGCTTGCATAACAAATGCCTCATATCCATCATTCATCATTTTTTCTGCCTCTCCATCTCCAAGATTAATACTTTTTGTTGCAATAAGAGATGCAATTCCATGATTAAATATCCATATTTTCATATACAAATTCTTGGCATTTTCAACTCTAATACTCAATTTTTCAGATATTGTATTAGCAACTTCTAGATTATCATCATCATTAAACATATCCTCAAACCTATTTAACTCCATCATTTCTGACATAAAAAGAAGTCTGAATAGATTGCTCTCATCCTTTGCAAAATTAATATATGCTAACCCAAGTTGACGTATTGGATTTTCACCTTTCATCATTTCAAAAGCATATTGGTTAAAGTAATTCCCTACATACAGATGAAACTCCTTATTTAACACATTCATGTTCTCATACCTACTAAAAATAGGTTGTGTAGAACATCCAATACTTTTAGCTAGACTTCTAGCATTTACACTTTCAAATCCTAATTCTCTGGTTATATTAAATGCTGCTTCTAGTATCATCTCATTTGTTATCTTCTTTTTAGGTGCCATATTTTATCTCCTTTCTCTTTTATATAACATTTGTTATATATCATATGTTATATTATATGGATGGTGTTGTCAACTGTTGAATAAAAAACTAATAAAAAATCAATATTTTTAGGTTTTCTTGTTACTTTTTTTAAAAAAAGTCCTTTATCAAAAGATTAGAAACACCTAATTTATATTTAGTTAATTGGATAAAATATTTCATATCCCACAACCTATTTATGTGGTAGAATCTAATTAGTTTTAACAAGCAGTTTATTAAGCTTTAAGAGAGGAATGAGTTTATAATGAAACCACTAAATATTGCATGTACTAGAACATCCATGGCTTATTTTATGAGCGGTAGAGACTGTATATTAACTGAAGAGACGGATTTTACTGACATAGCTGTTGTAGTATTAACGGATTTGGATATAAAATGGATAGATGCTGTAACAAAAACAAAATTTGGTATCCCTATTATAATTATTACAAGAAAAGATAAAAATATTGTACCTAGTATTGCAGAAAAGGTATACATGGTACTTAATGGAGAGAATGAGAATTTAGAAAAGAATAGCACAGAGATTGAAAAGGCTGCCATCTTATATCAACAAAAAGTATTGCCACCATTTTTCAGATCATTAGCTAACTATATGGAAATGCACAATGTAAAATTTAATTGCCCAGGACATCAAGGGGGGCAATATTTCAAGAAACACCCTGCGGGGAGATATTTTCATGATTTTTATGGTGAGAATATATTTCTTACAGATATCTGCAATGCTGATGTTACCCTAGGAGATCTTTTGATTCATCAAGGACCTCCAGCCGATGCCCAAATAAACGCTGCAAGGGTTTATAATGCTGATAAAACTTACTTTGTAATGAATGGAACAAGTACAGCAAATCAAATAACCATAAATGCTTTGGTTACCCCAGGAGATTTGGTATTGTTTGATAGAAATAACCACAAGTCAGTATATACTTCTGCTTTGATACAGGCAGGAGGAACTCCTGTCTTTTTAGAAACATCTAGGAACCCATTTGGTTTTATCGGTGGCATTGACAACCATTGTTTTGAAGAAGATTATTTAAGAGAATTAATCAAAGAGACAGACCCTAAAAAAGCTAATGATGAAAGGCCATTTCGACTGGCTGTTATTCAATTAGGCACTTATGACGGAACCATATACAACGCTAGACAAGTAGTTAATAAGATTGGACACTTATGCGACTATATTCTTTTTGATTCAGCATGGGTAGGATATGAACAGTTTATACCAATGATGAAAGATTGTTCACCTCTACTTTTGGAGCTTAATAAAGATGACCCAGGAATATTTGTTACTCATTCGGTTCATAAGCAACAAGCAGGTTTCTCACAAGGGTCATATATTCATAAAAAAGATGGCCACATAAGAAACCAAAGGAGATACGTTGATCATAAGAGGTTTAATAACTCTTTTAGAACCTTTGCCAGCACAAGTCCATTTTATCCTTTATTTGCATCCCTTGATGTTAATGCAAGAATGCAGGATGGAGAAGCCGGGGAATATTTATGGTCTGAATGTATAAAGGTAGGTGTAGATGCAAGGAAGGAAATAATTAAGAGATGTAGCTTGGTCAAACCTTTCATTCCTACAGAAATAAAAGGTAAAAATTGGGAAGACTATGATACTGAAGAGATATCAAATTCCATTGAATTCTTTGAATTTAAACCTGATGAAAAGTGGCATTCCTTTGAGGGCTATGGAGATAAGCAGTATTTTGTTGATCCAAATAAATTAATGCTTACAACTCCTGGTATTGATGTGGAAAGTGGAGAATATGAAGAATTTGGGATTCCGGCAGTTATACTGGCCACTTATTTAAGAGAAAATATGATAATCCCAGAGAAAAATGACTTCAACTCAATTTTATTCTTGATGACGCCTGCAGAAACTCCGGAGAAGATGGAATTTCTAGTAGCAGATTTGGAAAATTTTGAAAGAATTATAAAAGAGGATAAGTATGTAAGTGATGTTCTTCCAGAGCTTTATAGAAATAATGAGGAACGCTACAAGGGTTATACAATGAGAAGACTATGCCAGGAAATGCATGATTTCTATAAAGAAAAAGATGCAAAGACTTGTCAGAAGAAGTTATTTAGAAAGGAATATTTTCCTGAACTAGCAATACATCCTAGAGAAGCAAATTGTGAACTTGTAAAGAATAATGCAAGGTTAGTTAAACTTGAGAATATTGTGGGTGAAATAGCCTTAGAAGGAGCTTTACCTTATCCACCTGGAGTTTTTTGCGTTGCACCTGGAGAAAGATGGAATGAAATTGCGCAGAAATATTTCCTAATTCTGGTAGAAGGAATTAACAAATTTCCTGGTTTTGCACCGGAAATTCAAGGTGTTTATTTTGAAAATGAAAATGGGCGTCAGGTTGGATATGCATATGTACTAGATAATCAAAATTAATAAATAAAAAGAAAGAGACAATAAATCCATTATAGGATTATTGTCTCTTCTTTTTAGTAGTATTTACTTATCGTTCTTCACGTCCATCTTCTCTTTCAATACTGCTTGTGCTGCTGCTAGTCTTGCTATTGGAACTCTATATGGTGAGCATGATACATATTGTAGGCCAAGGCTGTGACAGAATTCTACTGAGCTTGGGTCTCCACCGTGCTCTCCACAAATTCCCAGCTTGATATCTGGTCTAGTTTTCTTACCTAGCTCTATAGCTATTTCCATCAATCTTCCTATACCTTTTCTATCGATTACATCAAATGGACTCTTTTCCATAATTCCTTTTTCTATATAATCGTTGATATATTTACCTGCATCATCTCTTGAGAAGCCAAAGCCCATTTGAGTAAGGTCATTAGTACCAAAAGAGAAGAATTCTGCTTCTTTTGCTATCTCATCAGCTGTAATACATGCTCTTGGAACTTCTATCATTGTTCCTATCATGTAGTCTAGTTTTTCTCCTCTTTCTTCAAAAACCAGGGCAATTTCTTGCATAATTTCATCTTTAACATATTGCAATTCCTTAATCTCTCCGATTAATGGAATCATTATTTCAGGCTTTATTTCTACGCCCTTATCCTTTATATCCAAAGCCGCTTCTATGATTGCTCTGGTTTGCATTCTATAGATTTCTGGATAAGTTACTGCAAGTCTACAACCTCTGTGTCCAAGCATTGGGTTAAATTCTCCTAATGCTTCTACTCTATCCTTTAATTCCTCAAAATCAACACCCATGGACTCTGCCAGGGATTTAATGTCTTCATCCTTTTGAGGAAGGAATTCATGTAGTGGTGGATCAAGTAGTCTTACTGTTACAGGTCTTTCTCCCATAGCTTCATAGATTTCAAAGAAGTCCTTTCTTTGCATTGGAAGTAACTCATCCAAAGCTTCTTTTCTTTCTTCAATATCTTGGGATACTATCATTCTTCTTACAGCTGGTATTCTGGCATCATCAAAGAACATGTGCTCAGTTCTGCATAGGCCTATACCTTCTGCTCCAAATAGAACGGCTTGTTTAGCATCTCTTGGAGTATCGGCATTGGTTCTTACCTTCAATACTCTAATATCATCTACCCAACTCATAAACTTCTCAAAGTTTCCTGATAGTTGTGGAAGTACTTTACCAATTTCACCAAAGTATACTACTCCAGTTCCACCGTCTAATGAAATGTAGTCGCCTTCATTTATAATATGTGTTCTGGTTTTTATTACTTTGTTTTCTTCATCTACTCTGATTTCAGAACAGCCTGCTACGCAGCATTTACCCATACCTCTTGCAACAACTGCTGCGTGAGAAGTCATACCGCCTCTAGCTGTAAGGATTCCTTCTGCTGAGATCATTCCTTCAATATCTTCTGGAGACGTTTCTTGTCTTACAAGTATTGCTTTTTCTCCGTTGTTCTTAGCCTTTACTACATCTGCTGCATTGAAATAAACCTTACCTGAAGCTGCTCCAGGTGAAGCAGGAAGTCCTTTAGCCAAAATTTCAGCTACCTTTATTGCCTTTTCATCAAAGTTAGGGTGCAATAGTTGGTTTAGTTGTAATGGCTCAATTCTAAGAAGAGCTTCTTCCTTAGTAATTATTCCTGATTCTACTAAATCCACTGCTACGTTGATAGCTGCTTGTGCAGTTCTCTTTCCGTTTCTTGTTTGTAGCATAAAAAGTTTTTCATTTTCTATAGTAAACTCAATATCCTGCATATCTCTGTAGTGATGTTCAAGTCTTTCAGTTATTTCTTGGAACTCTTCATAAACATGTGGCATAACATCTTTTAGTTCTTCGATGCTCTTAGGTGTTCTGATACCTGCTACTACATCTTCTCCCTGGGCATTCATAAGGAATTCTCCAAATAACTTGTTTTCTCCATTGGCTGGGTTTCTTGTAAATGCAACTCCTGTACCTGAAGTATCTCCCATATTTCCAAATACCATGGACTGAACGTTTACTGCTGTTCCTAAATTATGTGGAATATCATTTAATTTTCTATATACTACCGCTCTTGGATTGTTCCAGGAAGCAAATACTGCTTTAATTGCTAATTCTAATTGCTTCATTGGCTCCTGAGGGAATTCTTCGTGTTTTTCTTCAAAATATACAGCCTTATATTCTTCTACTAGGTCTTTTAAGTCGTTTGCATCAAGGTCTGTGTCTAGATGAACGCCTTTTCTTTCCTTCATATCTTCTAGTAATGACTCAAATCTCACTTTTGGAATTTCCATGGCAACATCTGAGAACATTTGAATAAATCTTCTATAGCTATCATATGCAAATCTTTCATTGCCTGTGGATTTAGCAAGTCCTTGTACTGATATATCATTTAATCCTAAGTTAAGTATAGTATCCATCATTCCTGGCATGGAGAATACTGCTCCTGACCTTACAGAAACTAGCAGAGGATTTTCCTTGTCAGAGAATCTCTTATTAAGTTTTTCTTCTACTTCTTTTAAATGCTCATCAATTTCAGTAAATAGACCATCCCAAAGCTTACCGCCTTCTTCAATGAATTTGGTACATGCAGCTGTGGTGATAGTAAATCCTGGAGGAACTGGTAACCCTATATTTGTCATCTCTGCTAGGTTTGCGCCTTTTCCGCCTAATAATGATTTCATCTCTTTTGAACCTTCATGAAAGCTGTAAACGAATTTTTCCATTAGAAATACCCCCTTATATGATTATAAAAAATTAAATTGCTCCAAATTTAGCGTTGTACTTTTTAAGCATTGATAGTATTAATTCAGCTGTTTCTTCAACAGCCTTGTTTGAAACATCTATAATTGGAATGCCTAGATTCTTCATTATTCTTTCAGCATAGTCAATTTCATATAGTATACGCTCCATACTGGCATAGCTGGAGCCCTTTGGAAGTCCTAAGTGTCTTAGTCTTTCCTCTCTGATTTCATTAAGCTTTATTGGAGAATTAGTCAAACCCACCATTCTTCTTGCTGGAATTTCATAAATCTCCTGAGGTGGTTTGGACTCTGGGACTAAAGGCACATTAGCTACCTTAATATTTTTATTTGCCAGGTACATAGATAGTGGAGTCTTGGATGTTCTTGATACTCCCAGTATTACCAAATCTGCTTCTGGCAAACCTGAGGGGTCCTGACCATCATCATATTTAACTGCAAATTCAATAGCTTCGATCCTTCTAAAATAATCTTCATCGATTTTTCTAATAGTTCCAGCTTTTCTACTTGGCTCCAAGCCTGTAGTAGTCTTTATTGCACTAATTACAGGTGAAAGAAGGTCTACAGTTAAAAGATTATGCTCTATAGAGAATGCATTGACATAGTCAATTAGCTCCTTGTTTACAAGTGTGTAGAAAAGAATGGAGCTCGGCTCCTGGACTGCCTCCTCAAGGATGTCCTTTAGTGCTTGAATACTTAGAACATAT
>CAZHLF010000008.1:0-25064 GCA_964532845.1 uncultured Tissierella sp. | reverse complement strand
ATACCATGACCGTCCAGGGTTTCCCTTATCCTTTGAAGCATTGTTGTAAACTGTGAAAATATCAATACTCTATGCTGTCCATTCTTTGCTTCCTGGACTATTTCCACCAAGGAATCCAGCTTTCCACTATCTCCATTATAATCCTCTACAAAGATCCCTGGATGACAGCAAAGCTGTCTAAGCCTTGTTAACCCAGCCAGTATCTTAATATGGCTTCTGTTGTAGCCTTTATGACTTATTTCTTCAGATATCTCTCCCTTTATAGCCTGGAGATATGCCAGATAAAGTTTCTTTTGATCAGTAGTCATTTCCACTACAAGCTTTTGCTCTATTTTATCTGGAAGTTCTTTAAGAACCTCTCTCTTTAATCTTCTCAATATAAATGGTTTTATATGATTGTTTAAATCCTTCAATTTCTGAACATCACTGTCCTTGGCTATTGGTCTTTCATACTTTGTGGAAAACTTGGTATTAGAAAGTAGATAGCCAGGCATTAAATAATCAAAAATGGACCAAAGCTCTGACAGGGAATTTTCCATAGGGGTTCCTGTTAGGGCAAAATATTGCTTTGCATTTATATTTTTAACTGCCCTTGCATTTAATGAGCCATGATTTTTTATATGCTGTGCTTCATCTAAAATACAATGGTCAAATACAATGTTCTGATAATCCTCTATATCCCTTCTCATTAGTGGATAGGATGTAATGACCAAATCATATTCCTTTGCCTTACTTATAAGCTCATCCCTTTCAGGCTTACTTCCACTTACAACCAAAGTTTTTAATGAAGGAGCAAATCTCTTTGTCTCCTCCTCCCAGTTATATACAAGGGATGTTGGTACTACTGCTATACTGGTGCCTTTTTCTTCTTCTTTTTCGGACAATAAAAATGCAAGTAGCTGAACTGTTTTTCCAAGTCCCATTTCATCTGCCAATATCCCTCCAAAACCATACTTTGAAAGGGTCTTAAGCCACTTGAACCCAAACTTCTGATAATCCCTAAGCTGGGCATTTAAATTCTTTGGAATTTGGAAATCCATCTCTTCTGGATCATTTATGTCCATAATCAATCTCTTGAAGTCTATATTTTTCTTAATGTAGTCCATTCCTTTATCCTTAAGGAGTTTATCTAGATACAGGCTTCTGTACTTTGGAATCTTTATCTTACCGTTTTCTATTTTTTCAGGTGATAAATCAAGGTCTTCAAATATCTGAACTATTTCCTCTAGTTCACTGTTTTCAAGGGATAAAAAGGAACCATCCCTAAGCTTATAATATCTCTTCCGAAGTCTTAGAGCGTTGAATATATTGGAAAGTTCACTAACATCTATACCATCCATCTCGAAGGTAAATTCCAACATATCAAGTCCTGAATCAAGCTTAAGTCCACCTTTAAGTCTCTTGGTTTCTATAAGGCCAACCCTCTTGAAATTCTCTGAGTAATAGATTTCACAATATTTTTGAAGCTGAGGCACTATATCATTGATAAAGTCGAAAATTAACTCCTCTTCCTCTAGATAGAATCTACCATCCGCAACTTTAAAGTCACTTTGCTCCAATAGACTCATGATCTTTTCTTCCACTTCTACATCTCTTAAAAGTATTCTGTCCTTATCCTTCTTATAGGTATTGGATGAGAATGGATTAATCTCTATTTCACCATAGTTAAAAAGTACAGTACCATAAATAATTTCATCCAATCTATCAAAATATACTGTAGCATTAAGGCTTGGATTGTATATGGAGCTTTCTATCTTTTCATCTATCTTTAGTCTTGAATATTTACTTATAATAGGAAGAACTTCAGATATAAAGGTTTCCTTTAGCTCATCCTTAATTCTTAGATTTTGTATATCTTTATCTTTTATTTCATTAATAATAGGCATATAGGTATTTAGTTGTTCCTGAGTTAACTTATAGACCTTGTCTCCTTTAAAAAAATACCTACCGTTTTTAGTCAATTGAATCAGTGTGTTATCCCCTTCAAGACTCAAGGTTAGGTCTTTCTGATTTTCTTCTATTTTAAATTCAAATTCTAATTTATCATCAGTTATTTCAACATCATTGTAGATGTTCCCATCAAATTCAAGGTTAAACTTTCTGCCATGTATTAAATTTAAAAATCTTTCCTCAGTCAAATAAGATAATTTTAGCTTCTTACCAGAAAACATATTAAATCCTGTATTTCCATATTCATAGTTTAATTCGTAGTTCTCATACAGAAGCTTCAATAATTCAATTAATGGCTTATCTTCCTCATTAAAACAATGAATCCTAGGTGAAAAAATAAAATTCTTTGAAAACTCTGTATCTTTATTATCTATTAAATTGGATAAAAACTTACCTAAGCTTTTAACTACATAAAGCCTTTCTTCTCCCATTCGTAAACTGATAGAAGAGTAACTAGAGGATACTTCATAATTTATCTCTAGTTTTATTGGAATTAGTCCAAGCTCCCTAGACCCTCTATATAATGAAAGAATATTTTTCAAGTCACCTTCTGTCTTTTGTGAACTCAATGCACCCTTTGAATCAAATTCCCTTAAATTCAATAAAAGTGCTACTATATGCTTACAATCACCTGAGTACTTATTGTGAGCGGGACAAGTACAAGAACTTCCTAAAATATCACCATATTTATTGAATTCAACTGTTGTTTCATATCTAGTTTTTCCCTGGACTTTTGCAACAAAATAATTATGACTTTGATTGGTTTTTATCTCCATTACCCTCTTGGTGTTGAAATACTCTTTTCCCTTTATAAAAGTTTCATAATGAGTAACTCTGTCTATTAAAATACTATCAGTTAATTTCAGCATATTACACCTCGCAATAAAACATAAATTTACCTATCATAATAGTATACCATATTTTTCATCATTACTTATACTTTTTACAGAGTAAAATCTTACATATCTTTACCTAGTATAAAAAATGATGTATAATGTTTTAAAATATCGATGAAAGACTATCTCAAAGGAGTTTATAATTATGAAAATACTAAAGGATAAAATTTTAGAATGCGGAAAAGTTACAGATGGTAGGATACTTAGAGTTGAAAACTTTATAAATCATCAAATGGATATAAAGCTTTTTAATGAAATGGGTAAAGAATTTAAAGAAAGATTCCAGGATGTAAAAATAGATAAAATCCTTACTATTGAAACTTCAGGCATTGGTATTGCATCCATTGTTTCACAATACTTTGACTATGTACCTGTGGTATTTGCTAGAAAATTCCCTTCAGCAATTATTTCTGACAATACATATAACTATGAGGTTTATTCTTTTACTAAGAATATTACCAATATGGTTAGGGTTGATAAGGAATTCCTTAAAGAGGGCGAAAACATCCTGATTATAGATGATTTCCTTGCCAATGGCTGCGCAGCTCTAGGGCTTATAAACATTGTAAGACAAGCCAAAGCAAACCCGGTAGGAATGGGAATTGTAATAGAAAAAGGCTTCCAAGGTGGACGAAAAGCTATAGAAGATGTTGGCGTTAGAGTAGAGTCCTTGGCTATAATTGATCATTTTGAAGGAGACAGTGTAGTCTTCAAAGAGCAGTGAACAACTAACAGTGAACAGTGAACAACAAAAAAGATATTTAAAACCCGAGATACCTAATTACAATCGGTATGACAATGAATCATTCTGAATGCCTAGTATCTCGGGTTTTTGATTTTATTACATCCCCATTAAATGATATTCTAAAATTTGTTCCATTCTAAGACCTTGAAGTCCAAGGTAATGATTTAAATTGTTTAGTAGATATTCAAGCTTAACTGGTCCTACTAATTCTGAGCCTGTAACTGCCACTCCAAAGTGAGAAGCTTCCAGTTTAATAAGTTCATATGCTCTATATAGTGGAGTTGCAGCACAGTCAAACATATTTATTGAAACTACTACTCCTTCTCTTTCAGGGAATTTGATTCCTACTGCTCTTGTAGTTGAAAATCCTCCACTTGGTCCTCTTACAGCCTTTGCTATTGCCTTAGCTATATTTACATCCTCGGTTGCAAGAAATACATTATATGCTGTTAACCCTTCCATATCAGCTGATACAATGGTTGCACCATATTTTGGATTTAACTTACCATCTGTAGATAAATCAGGTCTTCTTATCTCATGATCTGGATGATTTTCATCATCTAACAATGCCTTTAAGCCTTCATACTGTCCTTGTCTAATAAAGGAAATACTCTTCTTATTCTCTGTTCTTGCATTGCTTCCTGCAAAGAATATTGGAACCTGATGTCTTTGGAACAATTCTTTACCTATTTCTTCTGCTAACTCCTTACATTCATCTAGAGTGATATTTGCAAATGGAAATAAAGGGATGGTATCTTGTCCACCGATTCTAGGATGTGTGCCCTTTTGCTCTCTCATATCAATTAGCTCATAGGACTTTGCAGCCATATCTAAAAGGGCTTCTTTTAATGGCTCAGGCTCTCCAATTATGGTAAGTACAGTTCTATTAAAATCATATTCTGGTTCACATGAAACCAGCTTTACACCTTCCCTATTCTTAATAGTACCTGATATTGCTTCAATAACATCTTTTCTTCTACCATCGCTGAAATTTGGAACTGCAAGAATATACTTCTTTTCCATTAAAATTCCCCCTTTTATATATTAAACTTTCATAAGTATATGAAGCAACTGGTATCAATTGCCCCACTCTAATTAAACGAGTATTGACTCGTTTAATGCATCTTCTATTAATAATAGTATACAATTTAGTAATTTATCACTATGTTAAAGGTATACAAAAATCAGTCTTATTAATGGATTTATTACTATCTAACCTTTCTTTCGTAGTCCACATATTTATAGTAGATATCTCCTTGCCTATATACCTGGGATACATTTGTCATTTTCCATTCAGGATCTAAATCCAAATTAGGTATAAATGTATCAGCCTCTGGGAAATCAAGAAAAACTTTAGTTATATACGCCTTATTACAGAATAATAGAAGCTGCCTGGCAATAGTTCCTCCCCCTGTGACAAATACATCTTTTTCTTTATTAGGGTTAATCTCTTTTAGTAAAGGATACAGATCTTCAAGGCTGTTTAATATATAAAAACCTTCTTTCTTGTACTCTTTATTTCTGGTAACTAAAATGTTTGTTCTATTTTCCAAAGGCTGCTGACCTGGTAATGCCTCCAGGGTTTTACGACCCATTATGACTATATGACCTTCTGTAATTCTTCTAAAACGATGAAGATCCTCCTCTATGTGTACAAGCATTCCCCCTTCATGACCTATTTTCCAATTACCATCTACTGCAAATATAAGATTCATAATTTTCTCCTCATAGATTAAAATTTTTCTTATGGATAGTTTCTTTTAAATAAATAAGCTTAGTTGGTCTTATTATACCCATGAATAATGGATTATTGACTCAAATCCAATTGTAAAGTATGATTTAAATGAATGAGGTGATTTCATGATAGAGTGCAGTATACAAAGCCTTACAAAGTTTTATGGAGCGGAAAAAATATTTGAAAATATCTCTTTTGATTTACAGGATAAAGAGAGAGTTGGTCTTATTGGACAAAATGGATGTGGAAAAACCACACTTTTAAAGATACTTACGGGAGAAGAAGAGTATCAAGCAGGTGTAATTAGCTTTAGAAAGGGACTTAAGGTTGGTTACCTTGACCAGATATTTAAATGCGATCCACTAACTACAGTTATAGAACTTTTAGAAAGTGCTTTTGATAATATAAAAGAACTGGCAAATGGATTAAAAACCCAAGAGGAAAAGCTAAAGACAACCATGGGCGATAGTCTTCAAGCTGAGATGGACAAATATGCCACTTTACAGGAGGAATTTGAAAGACAGGGCGGATATCTTGTTCAAACCAATATCAATAAGATTACTAGTGGACTTAAGATTCCACACCATTTTAGAACTCAAGCCTTTATGAAGTTAAGTGGAGGAGAAAAAACCAGAGTAATGTTGGCTAGGGTTTTATTAGAAGAACCTGATTTGCTGCTATTAGATGAGCCTACTAACCATCTAGATATCTCTTCCATTGAATGGTTAGAGGAGTTTTTACTCCAATATAAGGGTACTGTTTTAATGGTATCCCACGACAGACATTTCTTAGATAAAGTTTCAACAAGAATTATTGAACTAGAACCAAGTAAAGCCAATCTATATGATGGAAACTATAGTCAATATGTAGTGGAAAAGGAAAAAAGATTCCAAATAGCTTATAGGGAGTATTTAAATAACCAGAGAAAAATAGACCAGATGGAAAGGCAAATTGAAAGATATAGAATTTGGGGAGCTATGAGAGACTCAGAAAAAATGTATGTTAGGGCTAAGGAGCTGGAAAAACGTCTAGATAAAATGGAAGTCATAGATAAACCAAAAGAAGATTCTGATAAGATAAAGCTTAAGACAAGTGGAATTGAACGTAGTGGTAAAATTGTTTTGGATATTGAGGAATTAGGAAAATCCTTTGGACAAAAAGTTCTTTTCTCTAATTTAAGTTTCACCCTATTTTATAAGGATAGACTATGTATAATGGGGGAAAACGGCAGTGGAAAATCAACCCTTCTACGTTTAATATTGGGAGAGCTAAAATGGGATAAAGGCAAAATAAAGCTAGGTTCAAATTTAAATATTGGGTATCTTCCTCAAAATGTAGTCTTTCAAGATGAGGAACTTTCCATCTTAGACCACTTTGCTGCAAAGCATAAACTATCTAATTCTGAGGCCAGAAAACAGTTGGCTAAGATGCTATTTATTCAAGATGATGTCTTTAAAAGGATTAAGTCTCTATCTGGTGGAGAGAAATCCAGACTAAGGCTAGCATCCCTTATCTTTGATAAGGTTAATCTAATGATACTTGATGAACCTACAAACCATCTAGATATAGATTCTAGGGAGGTTCTTGAGGACACTTTAACAGAATATGAAGGGACTATTCTTTTCGTATCTCACGATAGATATTTCGTAGAAAAGCTGGCGAATAAGATGCTAGTTTTTACAGAGGATGGAGTTAAATACTATCCTTTTAATTATAACGACTATCTCCAAATTAAAGCCAAGGAAGATGAATTATTGGAGGAGAAAAAAGAATACACCAGGGAGTCTCTTGCTCCTAAGAGACATAAGGAAACTGTTAAGAAGCCAAACCCATATAAATTAGCTAAAATAAATGAAAAAATATCATCTTTGGAAAGTAGATTAGATCTAGTATCAAATGAGATGAATGTAAACAGTGATAATGCTGAAAAACTATATGAACTTTATCAAGAAAAAGAAAATCTTGAAGAAGAACTACTAATGGCTTACGAAGAGTTAGAAGAGGTGCAGGGCTAAACCCTTGCACCTCTTTCATCTATTTCCAGTTCAACTATATTCCACTTATTCTCAAGGGTCATTAAAAATTCATTAAGATTAGATATAAAATGGGGATTTCCCTCCTGAACTAAAGTCATAATAGTAGGACCTGCACCACTTAAATATGTTCCTAGTGACCCCAGTTCATTACACTTATCCAGTATTTCGTAATATCCTCCAACTAGCTCTCCTCTATATGGTTGATGGAGTTTATCCTGAAGACCATATTTAATCAACTGGAAATTTCCATTAACCAAGGCTGAAATTAATAAGGAAACTCTACTTACATTAAATACTGCATCCTTATAATCCAAGGTTTTTGGAAGTACTGCCCTTGCCTCTTTTGTATATAGAGTAAAGTCAGGAATTAATGCTAAAAATTTAAGTCCATAAACTACCTTTATCTTATTATGAAATACCTTTCCATCTTCCATAATGGAAGTTACCAGTCCCCCAAGAACAGCTGGTGCAATATTATCCGGATGCCCTTCTATAGATGTAGCCCATTCTATTACTTCATCATCTGATAAAGGACTTCCTGCAAGTATGTTAGCTCCCTTAATTCCTCCAACTATACAGGCTGCACTGCTTCCAAGACCTCTGGATAAGGGAATATTTGACTCTATATGAATTTTCAATCCACCCTTAAGATTATAACCAACAATATCAAGAGTCTTCATAAATGAAGAATATACTAGATTGTTTTCATTATTATAACTTTCATGACAGCCGGTGATTTCCAATCCTTCTTGAATTTCCTCAAAATAATAGGTATTATAAAGGTTTAATGCTAGGCCTAATGTGTCAAATCCTGGTCCCAGGTTAGCGCTGGTTGCAGGAACCTTTACCTTAATCATTTTTCTCAACCTCTCCTAAAAACTTTTCTACCATATCCTTCATTTGGTCTTTATCACAATTATTTTTATGAAGAATTTCCTTATCCATTAAATTTTCAATTGCTGCCGGAATATCTAAATTGGACTCTCTGGCCAATAATTGGATTATTTCAAATTCATCCCTATCATTTATTTCTAGATTTAATGCTTTTGCCACGCTTCTTCCAAATTTAAAAGGACTTGCAGTAGATGCTATAACTGTTATGCTATCATCTTTAAACTTTTTCTTATACTTTTCACAAGCATTGAAGGCTACAGCAGTATGAGTATCCATTAAATATCCGTAGTCTTTAAATACTCCCTTAATTGTTCTTTCTGCTTCTCTTTCATCAGCATTTACTCCATAGAATTGATTTATGTCCAGCTCCCCAATATTGTAGAATCCTTTTTCATTTAGCTCTTTCATCATCTTTGCTACCCCATCATCATCCCCATTCATTAAATGGAATAATAATCTTTCAAGATTACTTGATATAAGAATGTCCATAGAAGGTGAAGAAGTAAGTATCAATTCTCTTCTCCTATCATAGACTCCCCTATTAAAAAAGTCTGTCAGTACATTGTTTTCATTTGATGCACATATAAGCTTATTAACTGGAAGACCCATCTCTTTTGCATAGAAAGCTGCAAGGATATTGCCAAAGTTTCCTGTAGGAACTGCTATATTTATCCTTTCACCATCAGCTATCTTTCCAGATTCCAATAGAATCAAGTAGCTATGGAAGTAATAAACTATTTGAGGAAGTAGTCTTCCAATATTTATGGAATTTGCAGAAGATAGAATATAGTTATTATCCAATAATCTCTCTACAAAGGATTTATCATTGAATAGCTTCTTTACTCCATTTTGAGCATCATCAAAGTTGCCATTTATTCCAACTACAAAGGTGTTATCTCCTTCTTGAGTCTTCATTTGTCTCTTTTGAATTTCACTTACCCCATCCTCTGGGAAAAATACTATGATTTTAATCCCTTCTACATTGGCGAATCCTTCCAGAGCAGCTTTTCCCGTATCTCCTGAGGTAGCAGTTAAAATCACTACTTCCTTGTTTTCATCTTGATTCTTCAATGCTGTTTTTAATAAGTAAGGCAATATGGACAGTGCCATATCTTTAAAAGCTAGTGTTGGACCATGATAAAGCTCTAGAAGAAATTCTCCACCAACTTCTGCAAGTGGAGCAATTTCTTCTGTTTTGAACTTTTCATTGTATGCATTCTGGATGCAGTATTTTAAATCATCTTCCTTAAAATCTGTAAGAAATTCTTTAAGTATCTCAAAGCATAAAGATTTATAATCTAGACCTTTAAGATTTTCTAAATCTATCTTTGGAAGCTTTTCAGGTACAAAAAGACCTCCATCTGTTGAAATCCCTTGAATTATTGCTTCACTTGCCGATACAAGTCTCTCTTTATTTCGTGTGCTTATATATCTCATAATTTCCCTCTTTAATTTAAAATTCTTCCTAAGAAATATCTGTCTTTTTCCACTTTGTGTTTATCTAGTAAATCCATTATTTCCTTCAAGCTAATTTCTTTGCTAATTATAGCTGTAACACTACCAACAATAGGCATTTCTTCAGCTACTTTTCTTAAGTCACTAATTATCTCATCATTTGTATCTGAGACTCTTAAATAGTAATGTCCATTAATTTCACCGTTATAATTCTTCAGCTTATTTTCACCTAATGGACTTCTTTTGTTATAAGTATCCATTACAATATCTATACAATCACTTAAAACCGCATTTGCAGTAGTAAGCTTTCCAGCTCCGGAACCATAGAATTTTAATTCACCTACATTATCACCCTTAAATGCTATTGAATTATATGCCATATTAACATTTGCAAAATAGTTTGTATTCTTAACAATTGTAGGTTGTACTATTGCATAGTATCCATTCTTATAGGATTTTGCTTCAGCTATTAATTTAACTGTTGAGTTCATCTTTTTTATTAAATCTATATCAAAAGAAGTAATCGATGAAATGCCTTGAAGTAGAATATCTTCTTCTTCAACTTTTCCCCTTAGAGACATTGTAGCCAGTATTCTTAATTTTCTCATTGTATCAAAACCTTCTACATCGGCTGTAGGATCTGCTTCTGCATATCCTAGTTCCTGAGCATTTCTAAGGACTTCATCATAGTTTTTTCCTTCATTCACCATTCTTGTCAGGATGTAATTACATGTCCCATTTAAAATCCCCTGGACCTCACTTAGCTCATTTAAAGCCAGCTGTTCCTTAAGGGGCTTCAATACTGGAATTCCACCACCTACACTTGCTTCATATAAAAATCCAAGACCTTTCTCTTCTGCTAAAGCGGAAAACTCTTCAAAGTATTTACTAACTACTGCCTTATTAGCAGTTACTATGTGTTTTCCAGCATTTAAGCCCTCAATTATATAATTATAACTATTTTCAACATCACCTGTAACTTCAACTATTATCTGGATTTCTTCATCCATGAGTATTTGGTTAAAATCATCAACTAAGGCCTCATGGCCTAGAGAAACATCTCTTTTCTTCTCTTTATCCCTTACAAGAACTTTCTTTACTCTGATTTCTTTGCCTGTTATGGCCTTTAACTCTTCTTTTCTTTTATTAATTATATCTACAACCCCTGAACCTACTGTCCCAAGGCCTAATAAACCAATATTTATCATTAGTATTCCTCTTTTCTAAAGTGCTTTTGCTACTTCTTCAGCAATTTGAACTGCATTTGTAGCTGCACCTTTTCTTATATTGTCTGCTACTACCCAAAGATTTACTCCATTTTCAAGGCTGAAATCCCTTCTGATTCTTCCTACAAATACCTCATCTTTACCCTCTGCATCTATAGCCATTGGATATACATTGTTTTTCACATCATCCTGAACTACTATTCCAGGGAACACTTTCAATGCCTTATAGACTTCTTCTAATTCAAATGGTTTTTCAAACTCCAAATTTATAGATACGCTATGAGCAAATTTAACAGGAACTCTTACTGTAGTTGCTGTAACTTTAATACTATCATCATGAAGAATCTTGTTTGTTTCATTGATCATTTTCATCTCTTCCTTTGTATATCCGTTTTCTAGGAAGGAGTCAATATGTGGAAGGGCATTATATTGAATTTGATGTGGATAGAATGCTACATTTCCTTCTTCCAAATCCTTAAGTCCTCCAAGTCCTGAACCTGATACTGACTGGTAGGTTGAATAAATAACCCTTTTAATCTTAAACTTATCGTGTAATGGTTTAAGTGGCAATATGGATTGAATTGTTGAACAATTTGGATTTGCAATTAGTCCTTTTGACCATTTTATATCTTCAGGATTTACTTCAGGGATTACCAAAGGCACATCATCATGCATTCTAAACACTGAGCTGTTATCAACTACTTTTACACCCTTTTCTACTGCTATAGGTGCGTACTTTTCACTTACTGCACCCCCTGCTGCGAACAATGCAATATGGATATCTTTATCAAAGGAATTTTCATTTAATTCTTCAACTGTGTATTCATCACCTTTAAAAACAATCTTGCTGCCTGCTGATTTTTTTGATGATAGGAAATATATATTTTCTATAGGAAAGTTTCTTTCCTCTAGTACCTTTAGTATTGTACTACCAACTAATCCTGTTGCTCCTACCACTGCTAAATTATACTTTTTCATTATAACTCCTCCTTTTATTAAGCAATCTCAAAGGCCTTGTAAATAGCCTTTACTGCTTTGTCAAAATCTTCATTTTCTATCCCTACTATAATATTCAATTCGCTTGACCCTTGTGTTATCATTCTTATATTGACTCCTGCCTTTGCCAATGCTGTAAAAATCTTGGCAGAAACACCTTTAGTCTTAATCATTCCTCTTCCTACTACAGCAACAAGTGCCATATTTGGATGTACTGTTATATTATCTGGCTTTACATATATTCTTATCTCTTCTAATACCTTCTTCAGCTTTGGATTAATATGAGAGCTATTCACAACAACTGAGATAGTATCTATACTTGAAGGCATATGTTCAACTGGAATATCATTGGTCTCAAATACAGAAATAAGTTTTCTAAAAAAATCTCTCTCTCCTGTCATTAAAGTCTTCTCTATGTTAATTACAGTAAAGTCCTTTTTACCAGAAATACCTGTTATTGGACTTTGACTCTCATGCTTTGATTCAGCTACTATCATAGTTCCCTTATCCTGTGGAGAATTTGTATTTTTAATATTTATTGGTATACCATACTTTCTTACTGGAAATATTGCTTCTTCATGTAGTACAGGTGCTCCCATATATGAAAGTTCTCTCAATTCCTTATATGTAACTACCTCCATTGGCTTTGCATCAAGAACTATATTGGGATCAGCCATTAAGAATCCTGAAACATCTGTCCAGTTTTCGTAAACTTGAGCACGGACTCCATTTGCAATTATTGCTCCTGTAACATCGCTTCCCCCTCTTGAGAATGTTATGATTTCAGCTTTTTCATCACTTCCATAGAAGCCAGGTATTACTCCATATTCTACTTCCTTTAATCGTCTATTTACTTTTTCCTCTGTTAAAACCGGATCATACTGTCCCTTTTCATCAAAAACTATAATTTCAGCCGCATCTATGAATTGAAATTCTAGATATTTTGCAAGAATTAGTCCATTAAGGTACTCTCCTCTACTTGCTGTATAGTCCCTGGAATATCCGCTTTTGATATTTTCTTTGATTTGATTTAATTCTCCATCCATATCTAATTCCAAGTTCAGCTCTTTTACTATTTGGAGGAATCTATCCTGGATGATTTTAAATACCTCATCAAAATTCAATCCGTGTGATGAAAGTTGATAACACATATATAAAAGATCGGTAATCTTATGGTCCTTACCAAATCTCTTTCCTGGAGCAGATGGAATTACATATCTTCTCCTTTCATCTGACTTAACAATATCCTTAACCTTTATAAACTGACTGCTATCAGCCAGGGAGCTTCCTCCAAACTTAGCAACAATAATCTCCATAACATCCCTTCTTTCTCTATGTATGCAAAAAAGTTCCTAAACCTGAGTTCAGGAACTTTTCTATATAAACAAAAACACCCGTCCCCAAAAGGACGAGTGTATAGTCTCGTTTCCACCTAAATACAAAAATTAGTAGCATTAACGCATGCCAACGCATATCCCTACTGGTTTCAGGAATGAGCTCATAGGTGGTTTTCAATTCATTGTATCTAAGAGGTCTTTCAGCCGGTGAACCTCTCTCTCTTTCGACCTTGATAAATCTACTCGTCCTATTCGAAGCTTTTTATCATTCTACAACCAGTCAAATTATTTGTCAATAGATAAATTTAAATTTTCTCATAATTTTATACAGTATCACCATAAAAGGATGCATTAAAAAGAAAAGTCTTATTTAAACCAAATATCCCCATATAGGTCAGGGTTTTTCTCAAATTGAGCTATTACATATGGACAAACTGGGATAATCTTTATTTTTTCTTCTCTGGCAAATTCCACTGCTCTTGTTAATAGCTTCTTTGCAACTCCCTGACCTTGAAGTGCATCTGAAACTATAGTATGGTCTATGATTATTTTATCTTCTCCTGTCTTAACAAATGTTATCTCTGCCAATGGGTCATTTTCATTATCCCCTATATAAAATTTCCCTTCTCCTTTTAGAATCTCCATTTAAATCTCTCCTATTAGATATCAAACCTTATTAAATTTCCTGATGGATCCTTTGCAAATATTTCATTTCCTATTTCCAACACCAAATAACCTGAATCCTTTAGCTTTCTTATTTTTTCTATCCTGATTTCTTCACTTGGGAAACTTAAACTAAAATGCTGCATTCCTGCAGAATTCTCAGGAAGTGGTTCTGCACCTCTTCCATTCCAAATGTTCATACCAATATGATGGTGATATCCACCTGTAGATATGAAATATGCCTGGTGTCTCATGGCTTGAGTCAGCTCAAATCCCAAATGGTTGTAGAACTTAAAGGATTCATCCAAATCTGAAACATGAAGATGAATATGTCCAATAATAGTACCTTTAGGTGCTCCATCCCATCTATTATCTCCAGTACTATTAATTAGCTCTTCATAATCAAGTCTTTCAGTTACCATGTTTACAGAATAATCCTGTCTATCCCATTTATCTTCAGAAGTATCTGCATACACTTCGATACCATTGTCATCAGGATCCTGAAGATAAATAGCCTCACTTACTCCATGATTAGACCCTCCGACTATTGGATATCTCCCATCTCTTAAGTTCTTTAGAAAAAGTCCTAGCTGATGCCTGTTTGGAAGAAGGATTGCAACATGATATAGACCAGTTTTTCTCCTTATTTTAGGGATAATATCTCCACTCATTAGTGTAACTATTGGATTTTTCCCATCTATTGTAAATGCTACTTTAGTTTCTTCTTCTTTCAACACCCTAAATCCCATAATGCTTCTATAAAATTCACTTGATTTGATTAAATCCTGTACTCTTAAAGTTATCTCTGTTACGTATATATTAGGATTTTCATGATATTTCGTCATCTAATCACCCCTGCTTACTTTTAGTAACTATACTATACCCTACCCCTAATCTATTTAAACATTTTGAAAATATAGGAAAGAGAATTAAAGTCTGCAACAATTGTTGCAGACTTACTTAAATGTCCTTATAAACTATTTCTCCATCACATATTGTATATTTTACTTTTCCATAAAGGGTTTCTCCCACAAATGGTGAATTTGAGGATTTAGAAAGAAATTCATCCACTACATATGATTCATTTTCATCAAATATAACAATATCAGCTGGATATCCAATTTTTAAAGTACCAATATCTAGATTATAAAGCTCTGCAGGGTTTGTACTCATCTTCTTCAATAACTTCATTAATGATAGATGTCCTTCTCTGACAAGGTTTGTTATCCCAAGTGAAAGTGAAGTCTCAAGGCCAATTATACCACTTGGCGCCTTAGTAAATTCAACATCCTTCTCCTCTTTGCTATGAGGAGCATGATCTGTTGCAATTATTTGTATAATACCATTTTTTAGTCCTTCAATTATCCTTAATCTATCTTCTTCAGTTCTTAGAGGAGGATTCATCTTAGCCAATGTTCCATACTTTAATACTGACTCCTCATTCAGTGAAAAATGATGAGGTGTTGCTTCAGCATAAACCTGAGCACCCAGAGCTTGTATAAGAGCAACCATATCAACTGAAGCAGCAGAAGATATATGTTGAATACATATTTTTGCACCGGCATAATAGGCCAGCATTGTATCTCTAGCAACCATTACATCCTCTGAAATATTTGGTGCACCCTTTATCCCCATTTTCTCAGAAATTTTACCTTCATTTATCCCTGATAATCCAATAAAGTTAGGATCTTCCTCATGTAAACTAATAGGTACATCTAATTCCTTAGCTTTCTTCATAGCATTAAAAATTAAGTACTCATCTTTTATAGGAACACCATCGTCACTAAATCCGATTGCTCCAAGGTCTATTAGACGTTTCATATCCACCAACTCTTCGCCTTTTAACCCTTTACTTAATGCAGCAACAGTATGTACCTTGATTTTTGTTCTATTCATTTTTTCTAAAATATATTTTAATGTTTCTTCATTGTCCACTACAGGCTTAGTGTTTGCCATCGCAACAACTGTGGTAAATCCGCCTTTTGCAGCTGCCTGGGAACCTGATTCTATGTCTTCCTTATATGTAGCTCCAGGTTCCCTAAAATGAACATGAACATCTACCAGTCCAGGCGCAACAATACATCCTTTTGCATCCAGGACTTCATGTTTTATAACATCATCTAAGTGCCCAATACCCATAATCTTACCATCTTCTATCAGTAAATCTACTACCTCATCAAAGCATGTGCTAGGGTCCATTACTCTTCCATTTTTAATTAGCATTTTATCCTCCTGTATCCACGTATATACTAGTAGAATTATACCACAGTTTGGAACTATTGAAACTTCCTTAAGTTATGGTGAAAGGCTATTTATTATTTTAATTTTCGATAAATATTGACAATTATAATCAATACATGTTATCATAGTGAAAATCTTTACTTTAATAAACTGAATAAAAAAATCCTCATCCTTTGGGTGAGGTAGAGGCGCGAATTCTATCAGTAACTATAATAAGGCCGGAAGCCGTTGATTTATAGTGAAAGGAGTCTTCGCCGAAGCTTTGGATACCAAAGTCCATTGCTGGGACTATATCAAACAGGTATAGGACTGTCATCTTAGTATTGCTCGATACTTTGATGTTGTGCTATCTCACTATGAGCCAAAAGGAGGATAGGATTGTCTTTAGCTTTGCTATAGCTATATTTACACCTAACGTTCTGTTAGGTGTTTTTTGTTTTATTACGTGATGAATACTTTGGTTATTAATATTTAAGGAGGGTAAAAATGAGAAATACAACAGAGATTAATGTGGCGCATAACGCCAATTCAGAAAATACAGGTGGTGGAGGCTTTAAGAAGGAGATATCCCTATTTGGAGGAGTCAGCATTTTAGGTGGGATAATGATAGGCTCAGGAATATTCTACATAGGTTCCTATGTGCTTATGAGAACAGGTATGAGTTTAGGACTAGCTCTTTTAAGCTGGATAATAGGTGGACTTGTTTCCCTTTTAGGTGGAATTTGTTATGCTGAACTTGGTGCATCGGACCCAGCTGTCGGAGGAACTACTGTATATCTTACAAAGGCCTACAACCCATTAATAGGTTTTCTTACAGGATTTAATAGCTGGTTAATAGGAGGACCTGCTTCAATTGCAGGATTAGCCATAGCCTTGCCTAGTGCTTTAACCAACGTTTTTCCTATGGGAGAGTCAATGATTAAAATCCTGGCAATTATACTTATAATAGGGTTAACTGCAGTTAACTATTTTGGTGTTAAATCAGGTTCTAGGGTACAAAACCTTTCTATGATTTTAAAACTAATCCCAATAGGTATAATCCTAGTGTTGGGTCTAGTAATGGGAGAGGTAAGTCCTAATTTAAGCTTAACTCCAGTGAGAGGAGATACAAGCTTTGGCTCAGTAATCAGCATGGTTGCTTTTGCAGTAGTTGCAACCCTTTGGGCCTACGAAGGATGGACTAATTTAAACACTGTGGCGGAAGAGGTAAAGAATCCTAAAAGAAACCTACCTTTAGCAATTGTTATTTCTATAGTTTCAATTACTTTGATTTATACATTATTTAACTACGCAATTTATAGAGTAATTCCATATGATGAAATTGTAAGCTTACTGGACAATAAGCATCTTTACCTGGGAACAGTTGTGGCAGAAAGATTAATGGGGAATTTTGGAAGTATCTTGGTAATATCAGCTATGGTAGTTTCTATGTTTGGTTCTCTTAACGGATGTATTCTTGCATTTCCAAGAATGTACTATGCTATGAGTCTTGAAGGCAACTTCTTTAAAAGCTTTAAGAAGCTTCATCCAAAATACAGTGTTCCTTATTCTGCATTGATTGTACAGGGAGGATTATCTATAGCCCTTGTACTTTTAAGAGATTTGAACCAACTTACATCTTTGGTAGTATTTTCAGGTATGATATTTAATACATTAGTAATATTTGCAGTGTTTATATACAGAAGAAAATTTCCTGATTTGGAAAGACCTTATAAGGTATTCTTATATCCTTTTACAGTAGTAATTACACTTTTAATATTCATTGGGTTGTTAATAAATACTTTTATTGAAGACCCTATGACATCAATTATAGGTTTATCAGTACCAGTATTAGGAACCATATTCTACTTCTATTTTAATAGAAGAAATAAAGTAACAAGATAAGTAACTTAAATAATTAAAAATCTAAGAGGAGTTGATCTTGTGGATAAAATATTAATAAACGGAAAAATATATGTGGATAAAGACAATTTTCAAGAGGCTATGTGGATAAAAGATGGAATCATAGCTCAAGTTGGAACAAATGAGGAAATCTTAAAAAATGATGCAGATAGTTTTCTTGACCTGGGAGGAAGAACTGTACTTCCTGGATTAAACGACAGTCACATGCACCTTACAATGGTTGGAGAAGGAATGAATACTTTAGGACTAAATGGTGCAAGAAGTGTGGAGGATGTAATAAATCTAGGCAGAGAGTTTTTAAATGAACATCCTGAATTAACTGCACTATATGGAAGAGGCTGGAATCAGGATTTTTTCACTAAAGGAGAAAAAAGACTTCTAAACAGACATGATTTAGATCAGATTTCCACTGAAATACCTGTTGTATTGTCAAGAGTTTGTGGTCATGTTGTATCTGCTAACACAAGGGCTATGGAGGTACTTTCAATAGATGAAAATACATTCGTAGATGGAGGCACTGTAGAGCTTGGAGAAGATGGAAATCCAAATGGAGTTTTCAACGAAAATGCAACAAAACTTATTCTTAATGCAATCCCTGATAAAAGTTATAGTCAAAGAGAAAGTGAATTTTTGGCTGCTGCTGATTATGCCATAAAAAACGGAATCACATCTGTTCAGTCCTGTGATGTTATGAGTGGAGATTTCCAGCCTGTATTTGAAATGATTCACAATATATATAATGAAAAAAAGACTTCATTAAGATATGGTCATCAATTTAACTTTCAGGATATAGCTGATTTTAAGAGATATTTAGAAACTGAATTCCACAAGGATAACTATGATGAAAAATTCCTTTCAAAAGGAGCATTGAAGTTATTTAAGGATGGCTCTCTAGGAGCAAGAACTGCTCTAATGAGAAAAGAATATGAAGATGCGCCAGGTACTTTAGGTGTAGCTGCATTATCCGATGAACAACTTCAAGCTTTATATGATTTGGCAACAGAAAATGGAATAAGAGCCATTACCCATGCTATTGGTGATGGTGCTGCTCAAAGTGTTATAAATGCCATTGATAGTACTATGAAAAACGGAGAAAATTCCTTAAGACATGGAATAGTTCACCTTCAGATTACAAGCTTTGACCAGCTCCAAAGAATTGCTGACTTAAATATTCCTATAATGTATCAACCAATATTCCTGGATTATGACATAAACATAGTAGAGGATAGAGTAGGAAAAGAACTTGCAAGCACATCCTATGCATTTAATTCACTTTATAACTTAGGAGCCCCAGTTAGTCTTGGAACAGATTCTCCAGTAGAAGATTTAAACCCATTCCCAAACATCTACTGTGCAGTAACCAGAAAAACCATAGGAGGACATCCTGAAGATGGCTTTAATCCAAAAGAATGTATGAGCGTAGAAGATGCTATTGATGCATATACAATTGGTAGTGCATTTAACGAATTTAAAGAGAACTTCAAAGGAAGACTAAAACCAGGCTATGTAGCTGATTTAATTGTACTGGATAGAGATATATTTACAATAGCACCTGATGAAATAAAGGATATCAAAGTAGATAGAACTATGATTGATGGTGAGTTTGTATATATTAAATAAAATTTTATTATTAAGGAATATAAAATAATAACAAGGAAATAATACCTAGAGAAATATATAATTTAAATTTCAATAGGAGGAAGAAATTAAATGGATAGTTTGGCTTTAATACTTGTTATTATTGGTGCTTTGAATTGGGGACTAATTGCACTTTTCCAATTTGACTTAGTGGCATCTATCTTCGGAGGGCAAGATGCTTTCTTAAGCAGAATCGTTTATGGTCTTGTAGGTCTTGCTGGAATTTATTCAATAAAGTTTCTAATGGATAGAAATAATACAAGAGTAAAAGAATAGGTAACTGCAAGTAAAAACGGTGCAAATTTGCACCGTTTTTTTAAAGTCTTTATTTTTCAACCACATTTTCCTTTAACCAGGCTATAATATCGGATGACTCATAAAGTGGCCTTCCATCTATTAATAACATTGGAACCTGATCTTTTCCGCCAATTTCCATAAGTTCCTGCTGAGCCTTTGGATTTTGGTTTACCTCAGCCATTTCAACCTGGATATTGTATTTATCAAGAAATCTCATTACTTTTTTACAGTAAGGACAAGTCTCTAAATAATATAATTTTAAATCCATTAAATCACCTCTAAATAATTTTTGTTCACATTTAAAGTATACCCTCAGATATGGATTTACAAACTATTAATAATCAGGTTATCTTTGTACAGTATAGTTATTTAGTTATTTTTCAATCTTCTTCAGAGTCTGCAACCTTTAGTCTAGGCACATTTATCTCATTTAGAAGTGTAAAGCCTAAAATCATAGCTCCTCCTAAAATTTGAATTCCATTTATCCCCTCTCCCAATATGGTCACTGAAAGAATAATGGATACCAATGGATCTACATAGCTTAATAGGGCTGCTTGTTGTCCAGTTAAATCCTTTACTGAAGAGAAATACAGGCAATATGTAAATCCTGTATGAAATATACCAAGTATTAGAAGATTAACTAACCCAGAGCTACTTATCCCTGTAATATTAATGCCTGATGTAGAGATTACATAAGGAGTTAATACAATTATTGCAGCTATGAACTGAATCAGGGTTTTGTCTATACCCGTAATGTTTTTAATGAACTTATTTAGTATTATTACAGTAGCATACAATACTGCAGCTCCAAGACCATAGAGAATTCCAATAAAATTGCTTCCTGATGTACTAATTCCACCTACTCCAATAATCATAACAAGGCCTAAGGTTGCCATTATAAAGCATATTATCTGCTTTATAGTAATTTTCTCCTTAAAGATAATAGGACATAGTGCAATTATTAAAACAGGCGCAAAATAATAGCTTAGTGTTGCTAGAGAAACTGTAGTATATTTATATGCCTGGAACAAAAGTATCCAGTTAAAGCCCATTACAGCACCGGATAAAAAAAGTACTGGAATGTCCTTCTTTATTTTAGAGAATTCTAATTTTGTACCACTGAATTTCTTGTATATAAGTATGGAAATAGTTGCAATTACTGCTCTATATAAAGAAATCTCCCCTGTGGAAAGAGGAATATTTTTAACGAACAATGCTATAGTTCCAAAAACAGCCATAGCAAATATGATTTTTAGCTTAGCACTCATTTTGATTCTCCTTTTAAATATCCATTGGGGACTGTCCCCAGTGAATCCCCACCCGGGACAGTCCCCAATGACTGTAACTGTTATTTATATTTCTCTTCTATTATCCATGGCTTTGGCCAGAGTTACTTCATCGAAGTACTGCAAGTCCCCACCTACAGGGATTCCATGGGCAATTCTGGTAACTTTTATACCCATTGGCTTAATAAGTCTGGATAAGTAAAGTGCAGTTGCTTCTCCCTCTACTGTAGGGTTTGTAGCTATGATTACTTCTTTTACTAAATTATCACTTAGTCTGTTCAAAAGCTCTCTTACCCTTATATCTGCAGGACCAATATTATCCATTGGAGATATGACTCCATGAAGGATATGATATCCACCTTTATACTCTTTTGATCTTTCCATAGCAATTTTGTCCTTTGCACCTTCTACTACACAGATCATTGATTTATCCCTATGTTCATCCTTACAAAGATGGCAAGGTTCTTCATCTGTCAAATCACAGCATATAGGACAAAGCTTAATTTTTTCCTTTGCATCGGTTATTGAGCGAGATAGTAACTGAGCGTCAACATCATCCATTTCCAGCACAAAAAAAGCTAAACGCTGAGCGGTTTTCTTACCAATACCAGGCAATTTTGAGAACTGCTCAATAAGATTTGCTATGGGTAGTGCATAATAATCCATCTAAATGCCTCCTATAGTCCTGGTATGTTAATTCCTCCAGTTACCTTCTTCATACCCTCGTTCATCATGTTTTCTGCCTTTCTTAAGGCCTCATTTGCTGCAGCCATTACTAAATCCTGAAGCATTTCAATATCCTCTGGATCTACAACTGATTCTTCTATTGTAATGCTTAACAATTCTCTCTTTCCATTACATACTACCTTTACTGCTCCACCACCTGCTGTTGCTTCAACTTCCTTTACTTCAAGTTCAGCCTGAGTATCCTCCATTTGCTTTTGCATCTTTTGCATTTGTCTCATCATATTATTCATATTTCCGCCCATTCCTGGGAAACCGCCTTTTGCCATTGTAATTCTACCTCCTATTTAATTTCTACATTCTCTTCACCGAAGAAGTCAATTACACTTTTAATTGCTTCTTCCTTTTCATCAGCTACACTAACCTTTGCTACTTTATTAGGCAGCTCTGACCTCATGTAATAATGTATAGTAATCTTTCTATTAAAGTATTTAGAAACTATATCTTCAACAAATTCTTTATTTTGCTGGGAGTTAACAGCTTCTTTGTGGAAGCCAAAGCCATCCTTATATGCTATTGTAAGGAGATTGTTCTCAAAGGTTATCAATTCTCCTTCCATTATTAAAGCATAAATGTTAATTTTCTTGGTTTTAATATTTTGAAGAATCTTAGGCCATTCAGAATTTATTCTATCAAATGTAAGGGTATATCCATCTTGTTCATTTGACTGATTTTCTTTTGATGGTTCCCCTTCTTCATGTTTTTTAGAATCTATAGGTGCCAAATTCTGTTCTTGTCTCTGGACTATTGTAGTCGTCGATTCTAGTTTAAAAGAAGATTCCTTTTCCATAGTATGTGCTTTATTTGATACAGGTGCCGGTCTAAATCCTTCATTTAACTTTTCTGGTCTAATTCCCTGCTCAAGTCTTTCAACTCTTTTCTCCAATGAAAGCTCTTCCTCTATATTAACCAATTTTATAGCAGCCATCTCCAATATTATTCTTGGTTGTGTTGACCATTTTGCCTGAGCTTCAGCCTGAGATAATATCTGAAGAGACTTTAGTATATACTCTAGGCTCATAGAACTTGCTTGCTGTACATATTCCTGGATATCCTCTGCTTCAATTATTTCCGAAGGTGCCTTAGAAGCCTTGGCAACCATTAGATCCCTAAAATGCCTTATTAAGTCTTTAATAAACTGATTCATATCCTTACCATGTTGAATAATTTCATCTATGGAAAATAATACCTTTTCTAAGTTTTGCTCTTTTAGGTCATTTACCATGTTGAAAATAAGATCTTTGTTTGCAATTCCCAAGATATCTGTAGCATCCTTATAGGTAATATTATGGCTATTATAGGATATTAACTGATCCAAAAGGCTTAGTGCATCTCTCATGGCTCCATCTGAGTTTCTTGAAATCAAGTTTAATACCTTGTCATCAATTTCTATACTAAGCTTGTCTGTAATACTTCTCATATTTACTACCAAGTCTTTATTGGTAATCCTTTTAAAGTCAAATCTCTGACATCTGGAAAGAATCGTCTGAGGAAGTCTTTCAGGTTCAGTAGTTGCCAGGATAAATATCAAGTGCTTAGGTGGTTCCTCCAAGGTCTTTAAGAGAGCATTAAAAGCTCCTTTTGAAAGCATATGTACCTCGTCTATTATATATACTTTGTACCTGGCTCTTGATGGGGGATAGATTACTTTTTCCTTAAGGTCCCTGACATCATCTACACTGTTGTTGCTGGCAGCATCCATTTCTATTACATCCATAATGCTATCATCAAGAATTCCCTTACATATCTCACATTCATTACAGGGATTTCCATCCTGAGGATTCAGGCAATTAACAGCTCTTGATAGAATCTTTGCAGCCGAGGTCTTTCCAGTACCTCTTGTTCCAGAGAAAAGATAGGCATGCCCAATGTTTCCCTTTAGAACTTGATGTCTTAGAGTCCTGGTTATATGCTCTTGTCCCAATACCTCATCAAAGGTTTTAGGTCTATATTGTCTATATAATGCCTGATACATTAAATCACCCACAATTTCTATAAGTCTATTTAAACTAATTTAGGTATCAGAGCAATTGTTATTCAATTGCTTCACACCACCGCAATAAGTGTATATATTGATAAATATCTACACTTATTATAACAGAATAAATAATGAAACTCCACAGTCATTTAGCACAAATCCGTTTGGTCGCTTCTCTCCCACGGATTTGGCTTGACTGTATCTGACCTACCAACAATTTGCAGAAAAGCACTGCAAATCGGGTTAGGTCATTAAAAAAAGGACCCAGTATTGAGCCCTTATATTACATATCAATTCTTATTGAATTTTCAACTTCATCATCTTCTGGAAATCTGCCAAGGCTTTTCTTTGAAAATACTAGTTTGTCATTTGCATAAACTTCAAATACCCCTCCTGTAGAAGGAATAATCTTTACTTCTTCAATCTTGTTTTTATGCTCATCCAATAGATTCTCCCCTAGAGCAACTGCTCTTGATAGGTAGCCTCAAGAAGTACAATACTCAATTCTAATTCTTTTCATAATATAACCTCCTAAAATATATGCAATTTATATTGTATATTATAAATCATACCCTTGTTAAGAAAAAATAATCTCTGGATCTAAAACTAGCACTAGATTTTTCCACCTTGACAAAGGTCTCTATTTATCCTATAATAATACTCTGTAAGGCATTTTATCACGGAGAGGTGGTTGAGTGGTCGAAGGCGCTCGCCTGGAAAGCGGGTAGACGTGAAAGCGTCTCGAGGGTTCAAATCCCTCTCTCTCCGCCATTAGAAAATTTTGCCGTGCTAGATGGGGAGGTAGCGGTGCCCTGTAACCTGCAATCCGCTACAGCAGGATTGAATTCCCAGTCTAGGCATCTTATTGTAAGGCCTGCCCTAAATAAGTGGCAGTGACGATTGGGTCCTGCGCAACGGAAACTCATGAACCCCGTCAGATCCGGAAGGAAGCAGCGGTAAGTGAACATTTTCGTGTGCCGCGGGGAAGCCTGATCTGAGTTAACTGTTTGGGTAACGCTTGGAACAGGATTGACAAAGCTGGGTG
>CAZHLF010000007.1:0-26519 GCA_964532845.1 uncultured Tissierella sp. | reverse complement strand
AGAAACTTGAATCAATTTTGAATAGTCTTTGCTAGTTTGAACTAAGAATTGGCTGTCTACAGGAAGACAATGGCCACCAACACCAATTCCTGGGTTTAATAACTTAACTCTAGGATGTTTCGAGGCTAGCTCCATTACTCTATAAGGGTTAATCCCAAGACTTTCACAAAGTAGAGCCAGTTCATTTACATAAGCTATGTTAACATATCTATAGGAATTTTCTACTAGCTTTACCATCTCCACAACATCATAACTATCAATATAGATTTCTCCAAGGACAAAACTTTTGTAAATTTCATAAGCCTTTATTCCACACATCAATGTATAGCCACCGATAATTCTAGGATTATTAATTAATTCATTTATTATATCATTAGGTATTACTCTCTCAGGACAGTAGGCGAGAAATATATCCTTTCCAATTTCGAATCCTCTGTGAGATATTCTAGGTGATATAATATCCTTAATCGTATTTGGAGGTATAGTGGATTCTATGATTATAAGATTTCCTTTTTCAACTTCCGTTAAGATACTATCTAATCCCATTATCAAATTGCTTAAATCTGCATTACCTTCATTATCCACAGGAGTTCCTATACAAATAAAAAAAACATCACTTTTTTGAACTCTAGTATGAAATGAAAGCATACCCCTATCCATACCACTATATATGAGATCCTGCAATCCTTCTTCCCTTGTTATATAAGTTTTATCTTTAAGACTTTGTATATAAACTGCATCTGTATCTATGCCAAATACCATATGAGCATTATTTGCTAGAATTGCTGCAGTTGGTAAACCAATATATCCAGTACCAACGACACATATTTTCATAATAACACCTTCAATCCCCTTTTTTCTTCCAAGTCTCTATTAGATTTTTTAACTCATCTTTATTACCACATTTAATACATTCATTTATAAGAAAGTTATTATTTATTTTCCATGTATGGTTTTGATAATCCCCTCGCAAATATACATAATGACTTCTTGTGCCTGAGTATATTTGAAAGTTTTTTTCCTTTGCCATATGGCAAAATGAAATATCCTCACCTAGATTTTTATCTGAAAAAAGAACTTCTGGATAAATATCCTTACTGAATAAAAGAGTGGAGCCTTCAACTCTATCTACAAATTTGTTTTCTCTTTTTATATGTCTTAATCCAAGTAGTTCTTCGTTTTTGAAGTAAATATAAATACAAGACTTACCAACTATATGAACTTTGTTAGTTAATAGAGAGGTAAGGGAGGAGTGGAGATAATTTTCTCCATAGTAGTCGTCATCATCCATTTTTGCTATATACTCATAATTCGCCTTAGAAATCCCAAAATTAAGACAATTTCCTAAGGTTGTTTTGGAGCCTAAGTTGTAGACTGATATATGATTGTTTAAATATTTTTTTATTTCTTGGATATTCACATTATCAAGGTTTAAAAGAATGATGAGTTCTTTCTTAGGATAATTTTGCCTTTTAAAGTTATTTATAATAAGTTCAATATTTTCTTTTCTATTTGTGGAAGTGATAACTGAAATACTCAATTTAATCCCCCTTCTTCAATATATGGATATTATGAAAAAGAGTAACAATAAAATCCCTCCAAAATAATCTGTATTGGAGGGATTTTTATGGAAAGTTACTTTTTAGTTGTATTTGAATCAAAAAATCATGCAGTACTACTATATACTTTACTGGAAGCAAAAGGAGATAATTTAACTCAGTTAGTTTCAACGCCTTGTAGACTTAAGTCTGGATGCAGTTATTCAATTAAAGTCAAAAATAAGAGTCATCTTAAAAGCGTAATAGAAGAAGCCCAAGCAAATCACTTAAAAAATTTAAAATTTTACTATATTGAAAAGATATCAGGAAAAACCACCTATAAAGAAATAAAGCCTTAATTTATCCAAACCACTTTCTAAAAGAGGATTTGGAGTTTTTCAATACATTTTCCAAAGTATCTATACTAGTGTTTAAAAGGTTCAAATAATCCATTACATCCTGAAGTTGATGTTTTATTTCAGACTGGTTTAAGAGAATTTGCTGAAGGATAAGTTTGTTCTCGTTGTTACTTTCTTTAAACTCATCCAAATAAAGTTCTAAATCACTTTTCATTAATGGTGTTTGGTCATCATCATGTAGAGGTGAATTTTCCTTTAGAACATTAGTATAGGCATTAGCAAGTTCCTCTATTTTTCCCAAAGGAGGGTTATACTGTTCCAAAATGATGTCCCCCTTTAAGGATTGTTCACCATCAAAGGAGATATTATCTACTAGATAATTAAGTCCGTAATCTTTTGAAATAAGTTTTGAGCTATTGGTTTTTATTACTATATTACTAGCTTCCTCATAAATTCGGGTTTGGAGATTATCTTCAATTGTTGGAGGGATTTGTACTTCAAACCATTTATACATTTCCTTACCCAGTTGAGACATTCTATATATTTTAAGAGAGTAGCGACTGTCTTTAAGCTCCCAGAAAGTACTATGGATATTGTCCTTTGAGTCTACTAATATAGTAGGATAAAGGCTAAAATGATCAGAAGATGAAAGTTTAGTTGGACTATTTAACCATTGCCCTTTATATGGATTAAAATATGTGTAATAAATATATGAGAAATTCTCAGAAACAGTGTTATATAGTAGGTGGATTATTCCATTTGTATCATTTGATACAGTAAAGGATTTTTCTCTCTTCTTTGATGCAAAACGTATAATATTATATTTCTCCTGAGATTTCTCGTCTATTATTACATGGTGAAGAGTGTATATATTAGCATTAATTATATTGGAATAAGAGTAGAAGATATTTAACCTATTTTTAATCCATAATACTTCTATTTGGTTATAGCTGTTGGATCTGGTATCGAAATTTCCAATTAGGGATTCATGGATTTTTCCATCTTTAAATAAAACATAGTTTAGAGCACCATTTTTCTGAAGATATACTAGATGTATAGAAGATTCATTATCCTTTGTTTTTCCATAGATTAATACATTTTCATCTAATAAAAATTGTTCATCATTGGAATTTGATTTGTTATATTTTAAGTTACCAGATGAATCTAACGAGAATTTCATATTATCCCTCCAATTTAATCACAATAATACCATCCATACATAATATGTAAGTAGTAAATAAAATATTATAAAGGAGTGAATCATATGGTTGACAAAATAGATGTAGACGGAAAAATGCTAGAGGTTTTACAAGTCTTAGATGCTGATTGTGTAATCATTGATAAGGTTTTCGCTAGCTGTCAACAAAGAGAATGCTTCCCTGATCTTGAATTCGACCTTGATAATTGCGAGTTCGGGAGAATAAGATTTAGACCTGGGTTCATAGTTCCGAATACATTAATAGTGACAGATATTGCTGGAAGACCAAATTTTAGAAGAGTTAGATTCACAATAAGGATACCGTTCCAAGTATTAGATGATAAGGGGAACGTAGTGGCAGAATTCTTCCTACCAGATATCTTCAAGGATGTAATACTTTATATACCTGATGCAAGGGATGAGTTTGATTTCAGAATAGTTGTTGAGACCCAATCAGTTTTATTAAGCCCACCTGATATTAGCAAGGATCAGCTTAATATTACAGTAGGAGTATTTGTAATAGTTAAGGTAGTAGGTACAGTTCAACTTTTAATCCCAGCTTATGGATATTGCCCACCACCTCCAGCATGTGAGGAGTTCAGTCCAGAGGATATTTGTGAAATGTTCGATTATGCAGAGTTTCCAGAGTTCTTCCCACCACAGTTAAATGATTTACCACCACCAGTAAATGGTGCATATAATTAGGAGCCTAGGCTCCTTTTTTTTTCGATTTTGAATGTTGACAAAAACAGTGGGGTATACTATACTAAATAAGGAAAACCAACTAAATAGGTTGGAATTAAAAGAGGTGGGAAGATGAAGTTGTCAACTAAGGGTAGATATGGCCTGATGGCAATGTTTCAGCTAGCTATGGATTTCGGCCAGGGACCTGTATCTTTAAAATATATTGCTGAAAAACAAGAACTCTCTGAAAACTACTTAGAGCAGTTATTCTCTAGCCTTAGACGTGATGGTTTAATAAATAGCGTCAGAGGAGCACAAGGTGGGTATATGTTATCCAGAGATCCTAAGGAAATCTCTGTAGGACAAGTTCTAAGAAGTTTAGAAGGACATTTAGCTCCTGCAGAATGTCTGCTTGAGGATAATTGCTATAAAGAAGATGGATGTGCGACTAAGCTTGTTATGATGCGTATAAAACAGAGTATAGATTCTGTAGTAGACTCCATAACATTAAATGATATGGTAGAAGATACATTAACCGTTAAATAAGATTTGGGAGGAGTAGAATGGAAAAGTATATATATATGGACAACGCAGCAACTACTGCAGTAAAGAAAGAAGTTCTGGAAGTGATGATTCCATATTTCAGTGAATTCTATGGTAATGCATCAAGTATTTATTCTTTAGGTTCTAAATCCAAGGTTGCTGTTGAAAAGGCTAGAGAGCAGGTTGCTAATGCAATTGGTGCAGATAAAAAGGAAATTTTCTTTACAGCTGGTGGGTCAGAAGGGGATAACTGGGCAATAAAAGGTGTAGCTTATAAAAACAAGGCTAAAGGAAACCATATTATAACAACAAAGATAGAACATCATGCGGTGTTACATACGTGTGAATATCTAGAAAAAAATGGTTTTGAAGTAACCTATTTAGACGTTGATGAAGATGGTTTAATATCTTTAGATGATCTTAAAAACGCTATTACAGATAAAACGATTCTTATTTCTATAATGTTTGCAAACAATGAGATTGGTACAATTCAACCTATAAAGGAAATTGGACAAATCGCTAAGGAAAGAAATATTTACTTCCATACAGATGCTGTTCAGGCAATAGGAAGTATTAAAATAGATGTTGATGAATTAAATATTGATTTATTGTCTCTTTCAGGTCATAAATTCTATGGACCAAAGGGTATAGGCGCACTTTATATCAGAAAAGGCGTTAAGCTAGATAATTTGATTTCTGGTGGAGGACAAGAAAGAGGTAAAAGAGCAGGAACTGAAAACCTGGCTAGTATAGTAGGATTAGGTAAAGCTATTGAATTAGCTTATGAAAATCTTGATGAAAACAACCAAAAACTTCTTGCTATGCGTGATAGACTTATAAAAAAAGTTGAAGAAAGTATACCATATACAAGACTAAATGGACATAGAACTCAGAGACTTCCTGGAAATGCAAACTTCTGCTTTAGATTTATTGAAGGTGAATCTTTACTTTTAAGCCTTGATATGGTGGGAGTAGCAGCGTCTAGTGGTTCAGCTTGTACTTCAGGTTCTTTAGATCCATCTCATGTTCTCCTAGCTATAGGATTACCACATGAAATAGCTCATGGTTCCCTGAGACTTTCTCTTGGAAGCTTTAATACTGAAGACGAAATTGATTATGTAGTTGAAAAATTAATTGAAATTGTAGATAGACTTAGAAAAATGAGTCCACTATACGATAAATTTATGGAGGGTAAATAATGTATTCAGAAAAAGTAATGGAGCACTTTACAAATCCTAGAAATGTAGGAGAAATTGAAAATCCAGATGGCGTAGGTGAAGTTGGTAACGCTAAATGTGGAGATATAATGAGAATGTATCTGAAGATTGAGGATGGAGTTATAGAAGATGTTAAATTCAAGACCTTCGGTTGTGGTTCTGCAATTGCATCATCAAGTATGGCTACAGAACTTATTAAAGGAAAGACTATAGATGAAGCTATGAATCTTACAAACAAAGCAGTAGCAGATGCCCTAGATGGACTACCTCCAGTTAAGATGCACTGCTCAGTACTTGCTGAACAAGCAATAAAATCAGCACTACTAGACTATTCAAAGAAGCATCATGTTCATATAGAAGGACTAGAAGACGTAGATTTTGATGATGATGATCATCATGACATCGTTGAAGAAGACTAATGAAGGCTTATGCCTTTATTAGTCTTTTATGCCATAAAGATAGGTATAAGTAATAAATAATAGGTAAGAGGTAAGAGGTAAGAGGTAAGAGGTAAGAGATACGAGATAAGAGATAAGAGATAAGAGATAAGAGGGAACAGTGAATAAGTAAGGAATAGGCTAAGAGCTGGACTGTCATTCCGAGCTTGCGAGGAATCTCGGGTTTAATCCGTAAAAGAATGACCCTGATAAATATTGTCAATTGTCAATTGTCAACCGTCAACTGTAGAAAGAGGTGAGATCATGCAAATTATTACTCCTCCTGATTTCTTTGTAAAGGCTGTATGGGCTTTATTATCTGTTTTATTAGCTTTATTGATATATTATCTAGTTCATATAGGTAATAACTATATACCTGATAGAAAAAGAATAAAGATATCCAATAGCAAGGCATTACCAATTGTTGGGGCAATAATCGGGATATATTTTATTTATTATTTGTTTAAAAAATATGGTATTCTTTCCGATTTGTTTTTTACTATTGCACTATCAGCTGCTCTTGCATATATTTTTAATCCTGTGGTTATATATATGGAATCCAGGGGCATGAAAAGAATATTTGCAGTAATCCTTCTTTATTTTATCATTACTGGTATAATATTTATCTTAGCTTTTTTAGTTCTACCAAGAACTGCAAGAGAAATAGGAAATCTTGTGGAAAGCATGCCAAGATACTTTACAAATATTAAGAACTTTGTAGATAATATAAATGATATTTACACATCATATATAGGAGAATTACCTCCAATGTTTCAGGGAATTGAAAAGGCTGTTATTGATGCCATTGGTGAAATAGAACTTTCCTTGGGGGATTGGGCATCTAAATTTTTCCAGGGTGCAGTTAATTCTATTACAAAGATAGTTACATTGATATTAACACCAATTCTTACATTTTATTTTTTAGTAGATAAAGATGTATTTATAAAGAAGATAAAGGAAATTATACCTCAAAGATATAAAAGTGATGTATTATACTTAGCAGGTGAGATTGACAATTCTGTCTCTAAATTTATCAGAGGAAGAGTAATTATGGCCATATCTGTTGGCTTTGCCACTACTGTTTTTCTATTTTTAATGGGAGTGGAATTTGCCATAGTAATAGGTTTCATAACAACTATAGGTGATGTAATACCTTACTTAGGACCTTTTATGGCCTTTGTTCCCGCTGTAATATTTGCATTTATTTCTAGCCCTATAAAAGCATTATGGATTGCAATTTTTTTCGTTCTACTACAATGGGCTGAAAATAATTTGCTGGGACCGAAGATATTAGGGGATTCTACTGGAATGCATCCTCTGATAATCCTTTTAGCCATTATTGTTGGTGGAGGAATAATGGGAGTAGTTGGTATGATTTTAGCAGTACCATTTATTGCTGTTGGAAAAATAATATTCCTCTTTATAAAGGGAAAGCTAAAGAATCCTCCACAGCAAAGGGACTAGGTAATTGACAAGGAGCTATCTTTAAATTAAAATAAGCATATACAAGAATAACCTCCCAATTTGGGAGGATTTTTCGAATTAAGTGGATGGGGTGTAATTATGAAAAAAATGGGATTACATGAGATTAGAAAAGAATATTTAGATTTTTTTAGAGAAAAAGAGCACTTGGTAGCGCCAAGTTTTTCACTTGTGCCTAAAAATGATAAATCACTTTTACTTATAGGAGCTGGAATGGCCCCAATTAAAAGATATTTTACAGGAGAAGCAACTCCTCCTAAGAACAGAATGTCTACTTGCCAAAAGTGTATAAGAACCGGCGACATAGATAATGTAGGTAAGACTGCAAGACATGCTACATTTTTCGAGATGCTTGGAAACTTTTCCTTTGGAGACTACTTCAAAAAGGAAGCAATAAGCTGGGCATGGGAGTTTTTAACTGAAAGACTAGAATTAAATCCTTCAGACTTATGGGTTACAGTATATTTAGATGATGATGAAGCTTATGAGCTTTGGAATAAGATGATTGGAATTCCAGAGAAGAGAATAGTTAGACTAGGTAAAAAGGACAACTTCTGGGAGCTTGAGGTAGGGCCATCAGGTCCATGCTCTGAAATCTATGTAGATAGAGGTTTAGAATACGGTTGTGGAGATCCAGACTGTAAGCCTGGTTGTGACTGTGATAGGTTCTTAGAGATTTGGAATCTTGTATTTACTCAATTTGATAAGGATGAACAAGGAGTATATCATCCACTACCAAATCCTAATATTGATACAGGTATGGGTTTGGAAAGAATAACTACTGTTATGGAAAATACTGATAATATATTTGAAATAGCTGCTATTCATGAGATACTTGAAAGAATAGTCCATATAGCAAATTATAAATATGGCTCTGATGAAATAAAAGACGTTTCAGTGAGAGTTATAACAGACCATGCAAGAGCTATGACATTTTTAGTATCAGATGGGGTTCTTCCTAGTAATGAAGGAAGAGGCTATGTACTAAGAAGATTAATAAGGCGTGCAGCTAGACATGGCAAGCTTTTGGGAATTGACAAAGGATTCTTACCTGAGGTAGTAGATGTAGTAATCAACTCCTGGAATGTAGAATACAAGGAATTAAAGGAAAGAGAAGCTCAGATTAAAAGAATAATCAAAGCAGAGGAAGAAAAATTCCAAGAGACTATTGATCAGGGTATTTCTATCCTTGAAAGCTATATAGATGAGATGAAAGAAAAGGATGAAAATACTTTAGCTGGAGATAAGGCATTTAAACTATACGATACATTTGGATTCCCCCTAGATTTAACAAAGGAAATACTAATTGAGAGAAAGCTAGAAGTAGATGAAGAAGGCTTCAACAGCCATATGGAAGCTCAAAGAACCAGAGCAAGAGAAGCAAGAGAAGAAGGCGACGCTGGTTGGGGAGATAATGGGAGTAAAGAGCTTTATAATGGATTAGAAAGCATTTTTAAAGGCTATGAACATAATTCAACGGAAACAGAGATAGTAGCAATAGTTAGAAATAATGAAAGAATGGATGAAATTACTAATCCTGAAGAAGGAATAATAATCCTTAAAGAAACTCCTTTCTATGGAGAGTCTGGTGGTCAGGTAGGAGACACTGGAATAATTTCCTCATCCAATTTCCAAGCAGAGGTAATAGATACTAAAAAGACTAAAGACGGATTAATCCTTCATATGGTAAAAATTAATGAAGGAAGCGCTAAAGTAGGAGAAAAGGTATCAGCCAAAATAGATATTTCCAGAAGGGATTCAATTAGAAGAAATCACTCTGTAACACATCTATTACACAAGGCTTTAAAGGAAGTATTGGGAGACCATGTAAATCAAGCAGGTTCAATTGTAATGCCAAATAGAATGAGATTTGACTTTACTCACTTTGAAGGTGTATCAAAAGAAAACCTGGCAAAAATTGAAAGAAGCGTAAATGAGAAGATTTTAGAAGCTCTTGATGTGGAAACTATGGAAACCAGCCTATTAGATGCACAAAAAATGGGAGCTGTAGGCTTATTCGAAGATAAATATAAAGATGAAGTTCGTATAGTTAAAATGGGAGAATACTCTCAAGAGCTTTGTGGTGGTACACATGTTAAAAACACTTCTAATATAGGAATGTTTAAAATAGTATCAGAAGCTGGAATTGCATCAGGTGTTAGAAGAATTGAATCAATAACAGGATTTAGTGTATATGACTATATTAATCAAATGGAAAAAGAAGCTGAAGAAATTAGTCATATATTAAAAACAAATAAATTAAACATAGTTGAAAAAGCAAAATCAATAACAGAAGAATTAAAAATGCAGGAAAAAGAGATGGAAAAACTAAAGGGAAAACTTTCTACTAACATAGCAGATGAAATCCTAAACTCCAAAATCCAGGTTAAGGACATTAATCTTATAACATATAAGGTTAAGGATATGGATATGGGTTCTTTAAGAAACCTTGGAGATGATATAAGAAATAAATTACAGTCTGGTATAGTTGTACTTGCTTCAATTCAAGACGATAAGGTAAATCTGGTTGCTATGGCAACTAAAGATGTTATAGAAAAGGGTTATTCAGCAGGAAATATAATCAAAGAAGTGGCTAAAGTTGCAGGTGGCAGTGGCGGTGGAAGACCAGATATGGCACAGGCTGGAGCTAAGGATGTAAATAAAGTAGATGAAGCCTTGGCAAGAGTGAAAGATTTACTCTAACCTAAAAAGAAAAAAGGATATCCAAATTTCTAAATTGTGGTATAATAAATTTAGGGGTGTTATTATGAGCTAAAATTTTAATGAAACCATGAAATTTGAACCACCGAAGGAAAACCTGGTAGAACCAAAAGAAGTATTATTCTCAGTATATGCATCTTTAAAGGAAAAAGGTTACAATCCTATTGACCAGATTATAGGGTACTTATTATCTGGAGATCCCACATATATAACGAGTCATAACAATGCAAGATCGTTAATTAGAAAGCTTGAAAGAGATGAATTACTGGAAGAAATACTAAGAGCATATTTGAAATGTGAAAAGGTATAAAGTAAGGATGGATAGCTGGAACAATTGCTATCCATCTTTTATGACATAATTCATTATTAATAGGTGGTCTGTCATTCCGAGCATGCGAGGAATCTCGGGTTTAAGACCCATAAGAATGACCTAAATAATTGTCAATTGTCAATCGTCCATTGTCAATTGTAAGAAGGTGTAATTTTGGATAAAGTAGTATTAGGAAATACTGGTATAGAAGTTTCAAGGCTTTGTTTTGGTTCTCTTACCATGACTCCTTTTCAAGCCAACTTAACAGTAAAAGAAGGAGCATATCTTATTGAGTATGCCTATTCAAAAGGAATTACTTTTTTAGATACAGCGGAAATCTATGAAAACTATGAATATGTTAGGGAAGCTCTTAAAGGAATAAAGAGAGATAACTTCACAATTGCAACTAAGTGCTATGCTTATACGAAAGAAATGGCACAGGAAAGTCTGGAATTGGCTATGAGAGAGCTGAAAACAGATTATATAGATATATTTTTACTTCATGAACAGGAAAGTATACATACCTTAAGAGGTCATCAGGAAGCAATTGAATATTTTATCAAGGCTAAGGAACAAGGTAAGATTCGTGCCTTTGGAATTTCTACACATAAGGTAGCTGGAGCAAAAGCCTGTAAAGAATTTAATGAAGTGGAAATCATTCATCCACTTGTAAATAAAAATGGTATTGGAATTCACGATGGTAGCATTGATGATATGCTAGCTGAGCTAAAGGTCTTAAATGATATGGGTAAAGGCATTTATGCCATGAAACCATTAGGTGGAGGACATTTAATCTCCCAGGCTGAAAATGCTTTTGGGTTTGTAAGAAATATACCATTTATCCATTCAATAGCCATTGGAATGCAATCCATTGATGAAATAGATGCTGATATTCAGCTTATGGAGAATGGATTTATAGAGGATTCACTCAAGGCTAGATTAAAAAACAAGAACAGAAAACTATCGGTAGCCGATTACTGTATTGGCTGTGGAAATTGCGAAAGTCGTTGTCAGCAGAATGGGATTAAGGTAATAGATAATAGGGCAATTCCAAATGAAAAATGCGTACTATGTGGCTACTGTGCCACAGTTTGCCCTGAGTTTTGTATAAAAGTAATTTAATGGAGAGAGCTATGGAAAGAGTTTTGGGATTGGATGTTGGTGATAAATATATTGGTGTAGCTGTAAGTGATTTACTACAGTTTACTGCTCAAGGCGTAACAACCATTAAGAGAGAAAGTAATAAATTGGATTTCAAAGCTATTGAGGACCTTATAAATGAGTATGAAGTAAAAAAAATAGTTGTTGGATTACCGAAGAATATGAATGGTACATTAGGCCCTCAAAGTGAAAAAGTAACAAAATTTGCTGAGAAAATAAAAAATAAATTTAAAATAGATATAATATATATTGATGAAAGATTAACTACGGTTTCTGCAGAACGAGTACTTATAGAAAGTGATGTAATAAGAGAAAACCGAAAGAAAGTAATTGATAAGATAGCAGCATCATATATATTACAAACATATCTGGATAGAAGGGAGCTGTAAAGATGGGAGAGAGACATTTATTTTATGATGAATTGGGAAATGAAGTGGAGTTTATTGTAAAGGCGAAATTTACTCTAGATGATACTGACTATGTGGCAATGCTACCAGCTGAAGATATAGAATCAGCCACATATATCTTAAGAATTGAACTTGATGATAATGGTGAAGAAGTTTTAGTAGGAATCGATGATGATGAATTAAAAGAAGCAGAAGAAGCCTATGAGGAGCTACTAAAGGAAAACCTGCAATAATTACGAACGGGTGATTTTATGGAAAATATTATAAATCAATATGAATGCATATTACAAAAAGAAGGGTATAAACTAACTAATCAAAGGAAAGAAATCTTAAATGTAATGTATGATAAAAGACACGAGCATTTAAGCTGCGAGGATGTTCATGAGATAATATCAAATAGAAATCCAGAATTAGGAATTGCAACAGTGTATAGAACCCTACAGCTTTTTGAGAAACTAAATATTGTATATAAAATAAATTTTGATGATGGACTAAGTCGTTATGAATTGAATTTAGGCACGGAAAATCACCAACATCATCATTTAATTTGCATAAAATGCGGAAAAGTAAAGGAAGTAAAACTTGATCTACTAGAAGCACTAGAAGACCAAATCGAAAGAGAAGGAAATTTTGAAATAATAGACCATAATGTGAAATTTTATGGCTATTGCGAAGATTGTAAAACAGGAGAGAAGAAACCGGAGGATTGATAAAGTGGCAAAACAAACAAAACTAAAAATTATACCCCTGGGTGGAATGGGTGAGATAGGAAAGAACATTACTGTACTGGAATATAAAGATGACATAATGTTAATAGATTGTGGTATGACATTCCCTGAGGACGAGATGCTAGGTGTAGATATTGTTATACCAGACATAACTTACCTTATTAAGAACAAGGCAAAGATAAAAGGCCTTTGTTTAACCCATGGTCATGAGGACCATATAGGTGCCATTCCTTATGTTCTAAAGAAACTTAATATTCCAATATATGGAACCAGGTTAACATTAGGACTATTGGAAACTAAGCTAAGAGAGCACAACTTAGGGGTTGTAGAGTTAAACGTAGTAAGTCATGGAGAGCATGCCAAGCTAGGTGTATTCGATGTGGAATTTATAAGAACAAACCATAGTATTCCAGACAGTGCAGCCTTGGCGATTAATACACCAGTAGGTACAATTGTTCATACAGGTGATTTTAAAATCGACTTTACACCAATTTCTGGTGAAACTATGGATTTAAACAGACTAGCTGAGCTGGGAAACAAGGGAGTATTAGCACTATTCTCAGACTCTACCAACGTTACAAGAGCTGGCTATACTATGAGTGAAAGAACAGTTGGAGATACTTTCAATGATCTATTTAGCAAGGCTGAATCAAGAATTATAGTAGCTACATTTGCTTCAAATGTTCATAGAGTACAGCAAATAATAAATGCAGCTGAACTATATGGTAGAAAAGTAGTTCTATCAGGTCGCTCTATGGTTAATATGGTTACAGTTGCTAATGAATTAGGATATATGACAATAGCAGATGGAACTTTAATTGATATAAATGATATGGATAAATATGATGGTAATGAGCTGGTTCTTATAACAACAGGTTCTCAGGGAGAGCCTATGAGTGCATTAACAAGAATAGCCTACTCAGAGCATAGAAAGATTGAATTAAGTGCTAATGACCTGGTTATTATTTCAGCTACTCCAATACCAGGAAATGAAAATGCAGTATCAAGGATAATAAATAAGATAATTGAAAAAGGAACTAAAGTAATATATGAGTCATTGGCTGATGTTCATGTTTCAGGCCATGCTTGTCAGGAAGAATTAAAGATGGTTCTCTCTTTAGTTAAGCCTAAATACTTTATACCAGCCCATGGTGAAACTAGACACTTAAAAGTACACGCTGAAATAGCTGCATCAATGGGAACAGCAAAAGAGGATATCTTCATACTTGAAAATGGTCAAGTCTTAGAGTTTACAAAGGAAACAGCCAATATAGGGGGATATGTGCAGTCTGGAAATATTCTAGTTGACGGACTTGGTGTAGGTGATGTTGGAAATATAGTTCTAAGAGATAGAAAACATCTAAGTGAAGATGGGCTTATTGTTGTAGTAGTTACAATGAGCAAACAGGATGGAAAGGTAGTATCCGGACCTGATATAGTTTCCCGTGGCTTTGTATATGTAAGGGAATCAGAGGACTTAATGGAAGAAGCCAGAAATATTGTAAAGTCATCCTTAGAAGAATGTGAAAAGAAGAGAATCACAGACTGGGCAACACTAAAATCCAATATAAGAGATTCTCTAAGAAGCTATCTATACGAAAAGATAAAGAGAAACCCAATGATACTTCCAATAATAATGGAGGTTTAAAGATTATCCCTAGGAAGCTAGGGATTTATCTTTTTAGAATATAGTATTAGTGGTATAATAAACTTTAGTGAATAGTGAATAGTGAATAGTGAATAGTGAATAGTGAAAAAAGAACATCATGGCTTTGCTCTATAATGTTCGTCATTCCGAGCCTGTGAGGAATCTCGGGTTTTACCCTAAAGAATGATCTGAAAATAATTAATTTTTAATTCTTAATTCTTAATTAACTGAAGGAGGTTATTATGAATATAAAATACTTAACTAAAGCAAGTCTTATTGCAGCAATTTACATAGTACTTGTACTATTACAAACCTTGCCTTTCCCAATAGCATCACTTGCCTTTGGTCCCATACAGCTTAGAATAGCAGAAGGTCTGGCATTACTTCCTTTAGTAGAAGCTGCAGCAGTACCTGGTGTATTTGTTGGATGTCTTTTAGCTAATTTAATCATTGCCCCTTACTCCGGATTTGGAGCTATAGATATATTTGGAGGTAGCTTTGTAACTCTTTTAGCAGCTTATCTAACTTCTAAGGCAAAAAACAAATATATTGGAATGATACCTCCTGTAGTTTTAAATGGACTAATAGTATCTATTTGGGTATCCTATTTTACTAAGGTACCCTATGTCTATACTGTTCTTGGTATAGGTGGAGGAGAGTTAGCCTCAGTAGCCATATTTGGCAGTGTTTTATTATATGTATATGAAAAAGCAACAAACTTTAAAGAATGGTAATCTAAGGATGATAATATGAATATCAACGAAGAATTTATAGAAGATTATATTAGAAGTATAACACCAAAAAATACAGATTATTTAACTAACCTGGAGCTTTATGCCCAGGAAAATCATGTTCCAATTATTGAAAGGGAAACTGCTCAGCTTTTAAAGGTTCTATTAAAAACTAACCGTCCAAAAAATATTCTGGAGGTAGGCTGTGCAATAGGGTATTCAGCTTTAATTATGGCCGAATCAACTGAAAGGGATACTAAAATCACTACAATAGAAAGAAATGAAGCTATGGTAGAGCTTGCAAAAGAAAATATTGATGGTTCAGAATATAAGGATAAGATAAGAATCATTCAAGGTGATGCAGAAGAGATACTACCTCATCTAAGTGAAACATATGACTTTATATTTTTAGATGCTGCAAAGGGACAATATATGGAATTCTTCAACTATTGTGCATCTCTCTTGAAAAAAGGTGGTATGATAGTATCTGACAATGTCCTTTATAAGGGTATGGTTGCTACTGATGAACTGGTGGTAAAAAGAAAAAAGACAATAGTAAGAAGATTAAGAAGCTATTTACAATATATTAATGAACTGGATGGCTATACATCATGTGTAATACCAATAGGTGATGGTGTGGCTTTAACATATAAGGAGGATTAAATGAAAAAAATTGAGTTATTAGCACCTGCAGGGGATTTAGAAAAGTTGAAGATGGCAATTCTTTATGGAGCAGATGCTGTATATTTAGGAGGAGAAGCCTTTGGTCTTAGAAAGGCATCCAAGAATTTTACAATAGATAGTATTGCAGAGGGAGTGAGATTTGCTCACGAAAGAGGTAAAAGAGTCTATGTAACTTTAAATATAGTTCCTCACAATAAAGATTTAATTGGATTAGAGGATTATGTAAAGGAATTGGAAAGGATAAAGGTTGATGCAGTTATAGTATCTGATCCAGGAATGTATACCATAATTAAGAGAACTATTCCCAATATGGAAATTCATATAAGTACTCAGGCAAGTGTAACAAACTACGAAACTATAATGTTCTGGTACAATCTTGGTGCAAAGAGAATAGTTCTTGCCAGAGAGCTTTCCTTTGAAGAAATTAAAGAGATTACATCAAAAATTCCAGAGGATTTAGATATAGAAGCCTTTGTTCATGGGGCTATGTGTATGTCCTATTCAGGAAGATGCCTAATCTCAAACTATATGACTGGAAGAGACGCAAATATGGGAGACTGTGCTCAACCTTGCAGATACAAATATGCTGTAGTGGAAGAAAAGAGACCAGGAGAATATTTCCCAATAGTTGAAGATGAAGAAGGAACCTTCCTTTTTAACTCCAAGGACCTTTGTATGATAGAATACCTTCCAGAGTTGATCCAATCAGGTATATTCTCTTTTAAAATAGAGGGCAGGGTAAAATCCTCATATTATGTAGCGACAGTAATTAGAGCATATAGAATGGCTATTGATGAATACTATAAAGATCCAGAAAACTACAAGTACAATCCAAAGTGGTTAGAAGAAATTCAAAAGGTTAGCCACAGAGATTTTACTACAGGATTTTATTTTGGAAAGCCAACTGAAGAAGCTCAAGTATACACTCATAGCTCATATATAAGGGGCTATGACTTTGTAGGTATGGTACTCCATTATGATAAGGAAACTAAAATAGCAACTATAGAGCAAAGAAACAGAATGTTTGTAGGTGAGGAAATAGAAATCTTTGGACCAGGAAGAGAACATTTTGCTCAAAAGATAGAAGAGATGTGGGATGAGGAAGGAAATCCAATAGATGTAGCTCCACACCCTCAGCAAATTGTAAAGATGAAGGTTGACGAAGATGTTGAAAGATTCTATCTAATTAGGAAGCCAAGGGAGGATTAATATGAAGTGTCCTATATTAATTGGTATTTCTGGAGGGACAGGCTCCGGAAAATCTACTGTAACAAAAGAGATATTTAAGGCTATAGAAGATGAAAATATCACCATAATAGAGCAGGATAGTTATTATAAGGATCAAAGTAATCTTTCTTTTGAAGAGAGAGTTAAAACAAATTATGACCATCCTGATGCTTTTGATAATGAATTATTAAAGACTCATTTAACTGATTTATTAAATGGAAAGGCAATTGAAAAGCCTATTTATGATTTTGAAAGCCATAATAGAAAAAAGGAAACAATAAAAGTAGAGCCAAAGGACATAATAATCCTTGAAGGAATATTAATCCTTTTTGAAAAAGAAATACGAGATTTATTAGATATTAAGGTGTTTGTTGACACTGACTCTGATGTAAGAGTAATAAGAAGAATACTTAGAGATATTAAAGACAGAGGAAGAACTCTGGATTCAGTAATACTACAATATATGTCTACGGTTAGACCAGCACACCTTCAGTTTATCGAGCCAACAAAGCGCTATGCTGACATCATAATCCCAGAAGGCGGCTATAATAAGGTGGCAATAGACTTAATAGTTGCAAAGATAAATGAAATCATTAAAAAATAGTGAATAACGAATAGTGAATAGTGAATAGCTATAGAAGCGACCTTTGATTGACTGTCATTCTGAGCGTAGTCCAGGAATCTCGTGTTTACGCTTCGGAGGCTAGACACTAACAATGTTGTTCACTCGATAAACATACTAAGCGAATTACACAAACTAGAAAATCACTATTTTGGTAATCTGCTTATGTTCAGTGTTAGTTGTTAGTTAAGTGCTTAAAAATAACTAATATAATAAAAAAATAACGTATTAAATAAACCCCAGTTGTTAAAGATAAAGACACTGGGGGTTTTTTTATGGGAGAAAAAAAGAGGCTTTTATACTTTGGATTTTTAACATCTCTTGTAGCTATCTTATTAAGTATTAGACTATATTATCTTCAAGTCTATAAAGGGGATTACTTTGCCCAAATGGCTATGAAACAGCGAAGTAATGAAATCGCCTTAAATGCCAAAAGAGGAATCATTTTTGATAGAAACTTAAGGCCTCTTACCAATGGTAATACGATTAAAACCTTAGTAGTTCATAAAAATCTTGTTATTAATGATGAAGCACTTTATGACCAGATATTATATCATAGCACTCTTACAAAGGCTGAACTAGATCAATATATCCAAAAGGGTAAATATCAGCTTTTAATACCTGTAATAGAGGAGTTTAATGTAATAGGAGATTATACCCATCTCTATTTTGTTGATATGGCTCAACGGTATTCAGAAAATAACTTATTGTCTCATGTAATTGGCTATATAAATAAAGCTGAGAATACTGGTGAAGCAGGTCTAGAAAGAACCTTTGATGAGTTTTTAAGTCAAACGGAAGAAAAGTCATTTGTATTAGAATATGATAAAAGTAGAAGGATTATTTTAAATGGAACTGAAACAGTTGGTGAAGTAACAGATACCAATACTCCAAGTGGTGTAAAAACTACAATAGATCTCCTTATTCAAGAGATTGTAGAAAGTGTTATGGATGAAAAAGAAATAAATGGGGCAATAGTTGTAGCAGAAGTAGAAACTGGTAAGATTTTAGCTATGGCATCCAGGCCTAATTTCCATCAGGATAATATTCAAGAGTATTTGCAAAACAGGGATATGGCTCTTTATAATAAGGCTATACAAGTAGGATATCCTCCTGGCTCATTATTTAAAATAATAGTACTTCAAACTGCTCTGGAAGATAATATAGAACTAGAGCATAAGTATACTTGTAAAGGCTATGAAGAAATTAATGGTGTCAGGATTAAATGTACAGGTGTCCATGGAGAGATTACACTTGAGGAAGCTTTTTATAAATCCTGTAACTCTGTTTTCATTCAGATTGGAAAAGAGTTGGGAGGAGAAAAGATAATCCATACAGCACAAAGACTAGGTTTTGGGGATAGAGTAAATATTGGCCTTATGGAGGAAATAAAAGGGAATCTTCCCCATGACGATGATATAAAAGGAGCTGCAATTGGAAATATCTCCATTGGTCAAGGTAAGATAGAAGTGACGCCTCTTCAGATAACAAATCTATTAATGACTATTGTAAATAGGGGAATTCAAAAGGATTTGTACTTAGTCGAAGGAATAACTAACACTAAGGGAGATATATTAAAGAAAATTAACAAAGAAGTGGATAAAATCGTAATAAATCCTGAGATTTCTCAAAAATTAAAAACTCAGCTTATAAATGTCGTCCAACAGGGGACCGGAAAAGGTATAGATTCCTCTTTTTTTGGAGGAGCAGGAGGTAAAACAGGTTCTGCAGAAGCTGTATTAAATGGAGAAAATACAATTCATGGATGGTTTGCGGGTTTTTTTCCTAAAGAGAAATCAAAATATGTTATCACGATTATAGTTGAAAATGGAAATTCAGGTTCAAAATCAGCAGCTCCCATATTTGAAAAAATCGCAAAAGAAATAGATAAAATTTATCCTGTGTACTAGCACCGAAATCACCCTCATTTCATATAATTAACCAAATGGGGGAGGATAATATGGAAAAACTAAGGCTACCTTTATTACTTAAAATGATAAAGCCATTTGTTATACTCTGTAGCTATATGATAAACTCTAATTCATTTCCAAAACCTTTATCCAGGGAAGATGAGGAAAAATATCTAAAACTTTATGGAGAGGGAGATGAAGAAGCAAAAAAGATTTTGATAGAAAGAAATCTAAGGCTTGTAGCCCATATTGTCAAAAAGTACAACAATACAGGCAAGGATTTAGATGACCTAATTTCCATTGGAACAATTGGACTGATTAAGGCTATTACAACCTTCAATCCAGCAAAGGGTACAAGGCTTGCAACATACGCAGCCAGATGTATAGAAAATGAAATTCTAATGACTATTAGAGCTGCTAAAAAGACTAAAGTAGAACTATCCCTTCATGAACCAATTGGAATGGATAAGGAAGGTAATGAAATAAATCTTTTGGATATTCTTGGAACAGAATGTGATCAAGTAATTGATGAAGTAGATTTAAGGATTCAATCACGAAAACTATATAAAGCAATTAATTCATGTCTTAAGGATAGGGAAAAAGTAATTATACAACTTAGATATGGACTTGTAGACGGTGGATGTAAAACTCAAAGGGAAATAGCAGCAATGCTTGGAATATCCAGATCATATGTATCAAGAATTGAAACTAGGGCAATTGAAAAACTAAATAAAGAAATGTGTAAATAAGCATAAAAAGGATTCTTCAATAATACGAAGAATCCTAAATTTGCTATCTATTCATCATATTTGTTCTTCTTGTTCCAGTTCCTCCAGGAACTATGTCTCTAATAAGCTGTTCAATATCATTAGTAAAACTATTCATATCATTACCAACCTGATTAGTCATTCCAGATGATATATTTCTTATCCTGGTTGTTAAATTAGGATCAGCTGTTATAGATACATCCTTTACATTTACTTCGTCATTAACCATTTTTTCTATTTTAGTTCTTAATGCTGAACTAATATTTCCATTGTTTGTAGTATTACTTAAGTTTGTTGAAAGATTTGTGTTATTAGTATTTGTTCCTTTTAAATCTACTCCAACTAAGGCTGTATCATTTGTCAGTACTACAGATGCTTTATCAACTTCTGGCAATGCACCAATTTTTCTGGCTAATGTTGAGGCTTTAGTATTTAGATTACCCATACTGGTAGTCATATTGTTTCTCATCATACCATTATTTAGGTTATTCGTATTAAAACCATCATTCATTGTGTTATCCATACCATTGCCATTTAAGTTATCCCAATTTGTATTTTGGTTTATCCTGGTTTGGGTAGACATTCTATCTAGATTATTGTTAAGCCCGGTATCTCTTGGAGCACAGGCTGCTAAACTAGTAAGAACAACCAAACCTAAAGCTATAACAAGAATTTTTTTTGTTTTCATTTTATCATCCTCCTAGTTATAGTTTTGCTTTTAACTTAAAATATATTTAGGCTAAAATTTTAGTAAGTTTCAAGATTAATCCATTTATTATCATAATAAATGTTATCATAAATGATAAGATTCTCAAAAGGGGTATAAATGCTATAATCGACATTAAGGTGTTGTAAAAACATAGCAATTTTGTTGAATCAAGGTTTTATTTGGATTATATTCATTTAAAACTACATTAATTTGGAATTAATAATAAAATTTACAAAAAATATCAACAAAAAAGAAGGATTTTCAGAATATATGTAGAAATTTACAATATGTGACTAAAAAGGATGAATACAATGCAAAAGTCCAATCTTAAAATAGGAGAACTATTACTTTATGCTGGAAAGATAAATCAACAACAGTTGGATGTTGCACTGGAAGAACAATCCAGAACCAATGCAAAAATAGGAGAAATTATAGTTGAAAAGGGTTGGCTTAGCTCAGAAGATATAGTAGACGCATTGGAATTTCAACTTGGCTTTCCTAGAGTAGATTTAAGTAAATATGAAATTAATCAAAATGTAGCAACTCTTTTACCAGAAACTTTGGTTAGAAAATATAAACTTATTGCCATAGACAAAAAAGAAGAAAAATTAGTTGTTGCAATGGTAGATCCATTAAATTTCTTCGCTAAAGATGATATTAAACTTTTTACTAAAATGGATTTGGAACCAGTTTTGTCAACTGCAAGTGATATAAATAAAGTTATTGATAAATATTATAGTGGAGAAAGTACAAAGAGGGTATTGGAGGAATTTACTGAGAATTATCTTCCCATTGATGGTGATGAATCTGATGATTCAGAAGTTGCAGAAGTAGCATCAGCACCAATTGTAAGACTATTAAACTCCATTATCGAACAAGCCGTAAGAAGAAGAGCATCAGATATCCATATAGAACCTTATCAGGATGAAATAAGAGTAAGATTTCGTATAGACGGAGACTTAACTGAGATAATAACCCTTCCAAGAAGCAACCTTTCTGCCATTGTTACAAGAGTTAAGATCATAGGTAGAATGAATATAGCTGAAAAAAGAATCCCTCAGGATGGAAGAGTAGAAACCCGTATAAACGATAAAGAAGTGGATATGAGAATTTCAACTTTACCAACAGTATATGGAGAAAAAATTGTACTAAGACTATTGGACAAGAGCAACTTTAATTTTACAAAAGAAGGTCTTGGTTTTAGTGACCGTAATCTTAGAATCTTTGATCAGATACTGTCACAACCCTATGGCATGATTTTAGTAACTGGCCCTACAGGAAGCGGTAAGACCACAACACTTTATACTGTACTAAAAGAACTTAATGTAGCTGAAAAAAACGTAATCACCATAGAAGACCCAGTTGAATATAAACTAACTGGTATAAATCAGGTACAGGTAAATGTAAAATCAGGCCTTACCTTTGCAGCGGGACTTAGATCTATCCTTAGACAAGACCCTGATACAGTAATGGTAGGAGAGATAAGAGATGGTGAGACTGCAGAAATAGCAGTTAGAGCAGCTATCACTGGTCACCTTGTACTATCTACCCTTCATACAAATGACAGCCCATCTACTATCGCAAGACTAATAGATATGGGAATAGAACCATATCTGCTATCCTCTGCAGTAGTTGGTATAGTTTCACAAAGGTTAGTTAAAACCCTTTGTCCAAAATGTAAAAAGGAATATGAACCAGATTACAAAGAAAAAAAATTACTAGGCTATGAAGAACATGAACATATTTCTCTTTATAAAGCTGTAGGGTGTAACTCATGCAACCAAGGCTATAGAGGAAGAGCTGCAGTTCATGAAATAATGCCTATAAATGAAAATATTAGAAGATTAATTGATACAGGAGCAACAATAGATTTAATTAGGGAAAAAGCTTTGGAAGAAGGTATGACTACCTTGTTCCAGTCAGCATTAGTATTAGCACAAAAGGGAATGACAACCTTTGAAGAGGTAATGAGAGTAGGATTTACTCTGGGATAGGAGGTAGAGATGAATTTAGTTGAACTAGTTAATTTAGGAATTGAAAAAAAGGCATCTGATATTCATATTACAGTTGGGCTTCCTCCAACCTTTAGAATCAATGGTACCTTAGTCAGCATTGGAGAATCACCACTTGCTCCTGATGATACTATGGAATTGACAAAACAGTCTATGAGTGAAAAACAGTTTAAAGAGCTAGATGATATAGGAGAAATAGACTTTTCCTATTCCAGTCCAGGACTTGGTAGATTTAGAGTAAATGCATATAAGCAAAGAGGAAGTTATGGTATGGCACTAAGAGTTATACCACTTACTATACCAACAATGGAATCCTTAGGACTTCCAAAGGTAATATCAGATATAGCAAGACTTCCAAGAGGACTAATCCTTGTTACAGGACCAACAGGAAGTGGAAAATCAACTACCCTTGCTTCAATGATAGACCAGATTAATAGAGAAAGAAGCTGTCATATATTAACCCTTGAAGACCCATTGGAGTATCTTCATAAACATAAAAAATCCATGGTAAATCAAAGGGAGATAGGAAGTGACTCAGCAAGTTTTGCTTCTGCATTAAGAGGTGCACTTAGAGAAGACCCTGATGTTATTCTAGTAGGTGAGATGAGAGACTTAGAAACTATAGGTATAGCTATAACTGCTGCAGAAACAGGTCACTTGGTATTATCAACACTTCATACCAATGGGGCAGCTAAGACCATAGATAGAGTTATAGACGTATTTCCACCTCACCAGCAGCAGCAAATAAGGGTTCAATTAGCATCAGTAATACAGGCAATTGTATCCCAACAGCTGCTACCAAAGGCAGATGGTAAGGGAAAAGTAGGAGCCTATGAAATAATGATAGCAACTCCTGCTATTAGAAACCTAATTAGAGAAGATAAGATACACCAGATAGATACATCTATACAAACCGGAGCTAAGCTTCAAATGCAGACCATGGATAGCTCTTTAATAGACCTTTATACAAGAGGATTGATACTAAAGGATGTAGCCTTAACTCAAGCTATAAATCCAGAAGATATGAAAAAATATGTAAGGTAGAGGATCTATATGAAATTTAAATATAAAGCATTATCACAAAATGGACAAACTGTAGAAGGTACCTTTGAAGCAACCAGTGAGGGTGAAGTAATTGCCATGATAAAAGGCAATAACTATATGCCTATGGAAATTGAAAGGGATATAGGAGCCGATGCTCAAGTAGAGATTTTTTCTAAAAAAGTAAAGAAAAAAGACCTTGCTATATTTTGCAGACAATTTTTTACAATGATTAATGCAGGACTAGGAATAGTAAAATGTCTTGATATCCTAGTAATGCAGACAGAGAATAAAACTCTACAAAAAACTCTTGCAGCTGTATCGGAGGATGTTCAAAAAGGTTTTACCCTTTCTGAAGCAATGAACAAACACCCAAATATTTTCCCTTCAATCTTAATCAGCATGGTTGAAGCAGGAGAGGTCAGCGGTAGTCTAGATACTATTCTAGCAAGAATGGCTGAACACTTTGAAAAGGAAAACAAGATTGAAAATAAAGTAAAATCCTCAATGATATATCCAGCAGCCCTTGCTGTAGTATCAGTAGCAGTAGTTATATTTATGCTGGTCTTTGTGATGCCAACCTTTATAGGTATGTTTGAAGGCAGTGATGTACCTTTACCAACACCAACTAAAATTTTAATTGGGATAAGTGATTCATTAAGGGATTTTTGGTATATATATGTAGTTGTGGTTGGGGCAATTGTAACAGGACTTTCAGCCTTTAAAAAGACTGAAGAAGGGACAAGACTCTTTGACTCCTTGAAGTTAAAGATACCAGTAGTAAAAACAACAAGTGCAAAGATTATTACATCAAGATTTACAAGAACTCTATCAACCCTAATGGGCTCAGGGATACCACTTTTAAAGGCCATGGAGATAGTAAGTAGAGTAGTAAACAATGTAATAATCAAAGAAAGACTGGAAGAGGGAGTAGAAAACATAAGAAAAGGTATCACCCTTTCCAGAGCAATAAAGGATGTAGGAATTTTCCCACCAATGGTAGACTCTATGATAAAAATAGGAGAAGAATCAGGATCTCTGGATGATATACTCTTTAAGACAGCTGATTTTTATGATGAAGAGGTTGATGCAAGTTTACAGAGATTAACGTCACTATTGGAGCCTGTGATGCTTGTGGGGATGGCACTTATAATAGGATTTATAGTTATTGCGATGTATTTGCCTATGTTTGATATGGTTAATACGATTTAAGTCAAAAGGACTTAAATCTCAATTGACAGTTGACGATGGACAATTGACAATTAAAACCGTTAAAGAATAAAAGACAATAAGATAATTGAGATAATATATGAGTTGAGATTTAAATGTTTTGGTTTTAATCATTTCATTGTCAACTGTCAATTGTCCATTGTCAATTGAATTAAGGCTTTAATAATTTTATATATAAAGCAAAAAATTTAAAAATGGGAGAAATGAAAAATGATTAATTGGATTCAAAAGAAAAGAAATCAAAAAGGATTTACCCTTATTGAACTAGTTGTAGTAATTGCAATTCTGGGGATTTTAGCAGCGATAGCGATACCAAGATTAAGTGGTTCAAGAGCTAATGCGGAAAGAAAATCAATTGTTGCAACTTTAAGAACTATTGATAGTGCATTGTCTATAGCAGAAGCAGATGGGAAAGCTCCTACTTCACTAGCTAATTTAGTAGAGTTAGGTTATTTAGCAGCAGAACCAAAGTCTCAAAACGCAACTTTTAAAACTGAGTCAAGAACATTATCTACTGGTATAACCGCTTTGAGAGGTGTTATGAGTACAACAGCTGATCAATCAAAAGCTATTGATGTTGGAACCGCTGCTATAGCTGGACCTACTGGTGTAACTGGTGCTACAGGCCATACTATAGAAGAACTTCAAGCAGATTCTACTAATGGTGTTAAATGGAGATAATTAAAAAACCAAACCGCACCTGTCACCTAACTTAATAAGTTATTGAATATTCTGGTTAATGTGGACAATTTTGGTGTAGTGAGGAGTTTTTAGAGGTAAATTAATATTTCAATTTTAAAAGGAGGGAACCAATGATTTTACTTATTTTAATATATGGACTAATTATTGGTTCCTTTTTAAATGTTTGTATATATCGTATTCCTAGAGGTGAGAGTATTGCATGGCCTGGGTCTCATTGTCCTGAGTGCAGTACTTCGCTTAAATGGTACGATAATATACCCTTATTTTCATATTTAACAATAGGTGGGAAATGTAGATATTGCAGGGAGAAGATTTCTCTGCAGTATCCTGTTGTTGAAGGGCTTAATGCTTTTTTATTTATAATTATGTACATAAAATTTGGTTTTTCCTTAGATTTTATATTCTATTCTTTATTATCATCTGTTCTTTTAGTTATTACTTTTATTGATTT
>CAZHLF010000006.1:11302-26835 GCA_964532845.1 uncultured Tissierella sp. | reverse complement strand
ATATGTATTAATTGTAAAACTACTAGTCGGATATACATATGATTTAAATAATGATAGCCAATTTACCCTTAAGACCACCTTCATCACCTACTAATCGAGAAAAGGAGTAGATTAAATGGAAATAAAAAATCAACTATCATTGTCAAAAACAGCCAATAAAATGGGTGGAGTTTTGCTACTGAATTATGTATTATTTTTTCTTATATTAAGAATTGTTGAGAAATTTTTGAACTTTGAATTTTTATTTTTAGTAAATTTTGCAGTGTTTTTATCACATTTATTACTTTCATTAATGCTTCGAGTAAGCTATTAGGTATAGTTGGTTTTATAGGGAACTAGATGTACACAATGATGTACAGAAATATTGACACAATAGCATAGAAGTAATATAATATTATTAAAGAGGTGAGCTCAGATGTTAAATACAAATTCTACGAACTTCAGAAAGAATCTGTTTAATTACTTGGATATGGCTATTGAATTTAATAACATTATCAATGTAAACACAAAAAAAGGAAATGTCATTGTTCTTAGTGAAGAAGAATATAATGGCTTAATGGAAACCCTATATTTAACATCAATTCCTGGTATGAAAGAAAAGCTTATGGACGGAGTGAATGTTGATATAGAGGATTGCATTAACGAATCAGAGGTAGAGTGGTAATGTATGAGATATTTTATACTAAAGCTTCTACGAAGGACATTTCAAAACTAAAAGCAGTTCATCTAGATAAAATCACAAGAAACTTAATAGAAGTTTTACGTAATAATCCTTATCAAAATCCACCACCATACGAAAAATTGGTAGGTAATTTAAAAGACTTATTTTCCAGAAGAATTAACAGACAACACAGACTCGTTTATAGAGTTATGGAAGAAGAAAAGAAGGTTATTATTGTTAGTATGTGGTCTAACTATGAATTTTAGCAAATTTTACTATATCTTTATAAACTCTTAAACGGACCTTAAGATAGAAATATTTTAGGGTCCGATTCATTGACATAAATTAAACACTGATATAAAATGAGTGTGTATGCACTCTTATGCAAGGTTTTACATATCAGTCATGCAAATCATAGTATGGATGAAAACGTTTACAGAAATAATCTTTATTTAATAAAAAATAGGGGGATGCAAAATGAGAGAAATCGTAATTGCTTCTGCAGTAAGGACACCTATTGGTGTATTTGGTGGTAAGTTTAAGGACGTTTCAGCAGTGGAGCTAGGTACTATTGTAGCAAAGGAAGCTTTAAAAAGAGCTAATCTAGAACCTGAAATGATTGATGAAGTTATCTTCGGTAATGTATTGGGGGCAGGACTAGGTCAAAATGTAGCTAGACAGATTTCTGTACATGCAGGTATCCCAATAGAAGTACCCTCATATACGGTAAACAAAGTTTGTGGGTCTGGTCTTAAAACTGTTGCCTTGGCAGCTCAAGCTATATTAGCAGGAGATGCAGAAATCATATTAGCTGGTGGTACTGAAAATATGAGTCAGGCTCCATATCTATTAAAATCAGCTAGATGGGGTCAAAGAATGGGTAATGGAATAATGGAAGACTATATGGTGCAGGATGGCTTAACAGATATTTTTAATAATTACCATATGGGAATAACCGCTGAAAATATAGTGGAAAAATATGGACTTACTAGAGGGGAACAGGATGAACTCGCGTTAGCTAGTCAAAATAAGGCTGAAAAAGCTATAACTTCTGGAAGATTTAAAGAAGAAATTGTCCCTGTTGTAATACCTCAAAGAAAGGGAGATCCAATAGTAGTAGATACAGATGAGTATCCTAAATTCGGTACAACAATAGATAGCCTAGCAAAACTTAGACCTGCTTTTAAAAAGGATGGATCTGTTACTGCTGGAAATGCTTCAGGTATCAATGATGGAGCAGCAGCCTTAGTAGTAATGAGCAAAGAAAAGGCTGACGAATTGGGTATTAGACCATTGGCAACTATTGCAGCATACACTTCAGCAGGAGTTGACCCTTCCATAATGGGATGTGGGCCTATTCCAGCTACAAGAAAGGCTTTAGCAAAGGCTAAGATGGAAATCGAAGATTTAGATTTAATTGAAGCAAATGAAGCATTTGCAGCCCAAGCCCTATCAGTAATAAAGGATCTTGAATTAAATACGGACATTGTAAATGTAAACGGTGGAGCAATAGCCTTAGGACACCCAATAGGGGCCTCTGGAGCTAGAATCTTGGTTACCCTTCTTCATGAAATGGAAAAAAGAGATGCTAAAAATGGTCTAGCAACCCTTTGTATAGGTGGAGGTCAAGGAATAGCTTTGGTTGTTAAGAGATAGGAGGCTAAATATGAAAAAAATAGTAACTATTGATGAAGCTATAGACAAGATCCAGGATGGTATGACCCTTATGGTTGGTGGATTTTTAGGCTGTGGTTCACCTCATAATTTAATAGATGCATTGGTAGAAAAGGGTGTAAAAAACCTAACTTTAATCTGTAATGATTCAGGATTTCCTGAAATTGGTGTAGGAAAATTAGTTGTTAACAAGCAAATTAAAAAACTTATTGCTTCCCATATAGGTACAAACAGAGAAACTGGTAATCAAATGAATGCAGGGGAAATGGAAGTAGTATTAGTTCCTCAAGGAACCCTTGCTGAACAGGTAAGAGCAGGTGGAGCAGGACTTGGTGGATTTCTAACTCCAACAGGGGTAGGAACAGTGGTTGAAGAAGGAAAGGAAAAGATAGTTATTGATGGAAAGACCTATCTTCTGGAATTGCCATTAAAGGCTGATGTTGCTTTAATTGCTGGAGCTAAAGTAGATAAGTTTGGAAATATTGTATATAGTGGTGCTACTAGAAACTTTAATAATCTTATGGCAACTGCTGCAGATACTGTAATAGTAGAAGCTGGAAAGATAGTTGAAGTAGGAGAACTAAACCCAAATGATGTTATAACTTCAGGTATATTCATAGACTATATCGTAGATGGAGGTGGAATGTAATGGATAAAAAAGAGTTTATAGCAAGGCGTGTTGCTAAGGAATTAAAGGATGGAGACGTTGTAAACCTTGGCATTGGACTTCCTACTATGGTAGCAAATTATGTTCCACAGGATGTTAATGTATATTTTCAATCTGAAAATGATTTTATAGGTCTTGGGCCTGTACCAGAGGCGGGGAATGAAGATCCTAATATAGTAAATGCAGGGGCTCAATGTGTAACCATTCTTCCAGGAGGAATATTCTTTGACTCAGCCACATCCTTTGGAATTATTCGTGGTGGCCATGTAGATATAACAGTTCTTGGTGCACTACAGGTAGATGAAAAGGGAAATCTTGCCAACTGGATGATTCCAGGCAAGATGGTTCCAGGAATGGGAGGTGCCATGGATTTAGTAACAGGTGCAAAAAAGGTAATAGTTGCCATGGAGCATACTGCAAAGGGGAGCACTAAGATACTTAAAGAATGTACATTACCTTTAACAGCTAAAGGTCGAGTTAGTCTAATCATTACTGAATTAGGGGTATTTGAAGTTCATGAAAATGGACTAATCCTTACAGAGCTAAATCCAGAATATTCATTAGATGATATTAAGGCAGGAACTGAGGCAGACTTTATTGTATCTGAAGATTTAAAGGAACTTATAGTATAGGGGGAAAACGACCTAAAACATCTTATTGTTTTAGGTCGTTTTTTATGAAGAGGAAGAAGCTTTCTTAATCATTTCTATTATAACGAGGTGAATATGTCCCCCGCTTCTATAAGCGGTTGGGTTCCTTATTCATCAACAGGTGGGTGTCTTAATCACTCACCTCGTTGCAGCCGAAAGTAGAAACTGCAAGCAGTTTCATCAAAGCTTAAAAATAAATATGAAAAAAACTTAACAAATTTTTATTGAAAAAGGTGTCACTATTTCTCCTTTTCAAACGTTATATATATATAGACATTTAATTGATTTGTGCGAATTTTTAAGGGTAAAGTATTAATATAACAATTTTTAACAATGTTAAGAAAACCTTAAGAAATTCGACAGTATAATGGCATCATTAGATTATATAATGTAGCTAATAAATAAAATATTCAAGTTTTATGGCAATGGGGGGATTGCATGAGAAGGAAAATATTTGTTTTAACATTAATTTTTGCTGTAGTACCTTTAATAAGTTGTGAATTTTATTCTAAGGATGAAAAAGAGCTTATACAGTTTGTTGAGGATTTTTATGACATTCAATATGATGCATATACTGAATTAGAGTACATAGATATTGAGGACTATCTCGATATGTCAAGGATTCAAAATAAAAATAAGGTTATTGCTCTGAAAAAGGTAATTATTCAAAGAAGGCATATGGATGAGATGAAGTATTGCTATATCCATAAAACTAAATATCCAGTAGAAATGGATATCTTAGATGTTAATATAAATGGTGATTATGCTTCCTTTGATATAGATGTTGAATTAATGAAGGATAGACATTATCCAGTCTTTATATCTGAAGGTGAAAATAGATTTGTACTAAAAAAACAGGATGGAAATTGGAAGATAGTAAATCATGATTATGAAGGACTAGAATTATTTGAAACTTCATATAGAGAACTTCTTCCAGAAAATGATGAGGAGAGAATAAAAAGAATAATAGACAATGAATACGGAGAGTCTCCATTTTCATGACCTAACCCGATTTATGGTGGTTTTCCATAAATCGATGGTAGGTCAGATACAGACTAACCAAATCTGTGCGAGTGATAGCGAGTAAACAGATTTGTGTTAAAGTCAGTTCATGACCTAACCCGATTTATGGTGTTTTCCATAAATCGATGGTAGGTCAGATACAGACTAACCAAATCTGCACGAGAGAAGCGAGTGGACAGATTTGAGTTAAAGTCAGTTCATGACCTAACCCGATTTGTAGAAAATAAGGCTACCTGCTAAGCAGGTAGCCTTATTTTTTCATGAATTTAGATTTTTCATTTGCAAATACTATGTTATACTAATTATATATTTATGGAGGAATAAGATGGAATTTTTACTGCCTGGTTTTGTAGATGATGTGTTGAAAAAATTGAATATAGAAGGTTTTAAAGCTTATATAGTAGGTGGAAGTGTCAGAGATTTAATTCTCGGGAAAACTCCCTCGGATTATGATATAACTACCTCAGCAACTCCTGATGAAATCCAGGAGGTATTCCATGAGCACAAAACTATAGACATTGGAAAGAAGTTTGGTACCATAATACTCATCTTACCTGAAGGAAATATTGAGATTACTACTTTTAGGTCAGAAGGAGATTATTCTGATGGGAGAAGACCTGATAGAGTAGAATTTTCCAAGGATATACTTATTGATTTAAGCAGAAGAGATTTTACTATAAACGCAATGGCATATAATAATATAGATGGTTTAGTAGACCCATATAATGGAAGCGAAGACTTAAAACATAAGATAATTAGAGCGGTAGGAGATCCTAAGATTAGATTTAAAGAAGATTATCTTAGAATACTAAGAGCTGTAAGGTTTGCAACACAACTAGACCTTAGACTTGATGAGTCCACATATAATGCTTGTATGGAATTAAGTTCTTGTATTATAGATATAAGTCCAGAAAGAGTAAGAGAAGAGCTGTTTAAAATTCTTCTTTCTCCTATACCTTCTAAAGGAATACTTTTAATGCAAGAGCTTAAAATATTGGATATAATTCTACCAGAGCTATTAGATGCAGTAGGATTAGATCAGAAAAACCCAAATCACAACAGAAATCTATATGATCATATATTATGTGTGCTGGACAAAACTCCACCTATTTTAGAGGTGAGAGCCGCAGCACTACTTCACGACATAGCAAAACCACTTACCTTTACAGTAGATGAAAAAGGGATAGGCCATTTCTTCGGCCATGATAAAATTGGAGCTGAAATGGCAAAGGATATCTTAGAAAGATTACATTGCTCAAATAGTTTTATAGACAAAGTATCGAAACTTGTAAGAGAGCATATGCACCACCCAAGTATGAAGGAAAAAGGCCTAAAGAGACAATTAAAGCGTGTTGGAGAAGAAAATATCTTCGATTTAATCCTACTTAAGAAAGCCGATATGAGATGTAAGGATGAGAAAAAGGACATAAATATTATCCAGATAAGAGCTGAGAGAATTAAGGAAATATTAAAAAATAATGAACCATATAATAAATCTCACCTAAAAATAGATGGAAATGATATAATAGCCTTAGGTTTTCCAAAAGGTAAAATAATTGGTGAGATTCTAGACTATCTTCTAGAAAAAACACTAGAGCATCCAGAGTATAATGAGAAGGAAAAATTGATAGAACTAGTTAAAAATAGAGGTAATAACTAATAGTGAATGGTGAATAGTGACAAACAAAAAAGAAATGGGTAAAATTAAAATTAAGAATTAATAACGAATAGTGTACCTGGTTGTTCTTTTGGGTCATAAACCCAAGAGTATTCGCTAATGCTCAGAATAGCAAGTGTTCTTAATGTTTTAGTTATTCACTATTCACTATTACCTATTCACTGATTTATGAAGGGGGATTTTTATGGGTAAATTGTTTGGAACTGATGGGGTACGAGGTGTTGCAAATGTTGAATTGACTCCAGAATTGGCATATAAAATAGGTAGAGCGGGGGCATATGTACTTACAGATACAAAGAAGGGTAAGATCCTAGTAGGTAAGGATACAAGAGCTTCGGGGGATATGCTGGAGGCTGCTCTTACGGCAGGCTTTACTTCCATGGGTCTTGATGTTGTATCCTTAGGAGTAATACCTACACCTGCAGTAGCATATCTGACTCGAAAATATGAGGCAGTTGCTGGAGTAGTTATATCAGCATCACACAATCCTGGAGAGTATAATGGTATAAAGTTTTTTAATTATGAAGGATTGAAGCTTCCAGATGAGGTTGAGGATAGAATTGAAGAACTTATACTTAATTACAAGGACATAGACACTAGACCTATTAAGAATGACGTGGGTAGAGTTTATATAGAAGAAAATGGAGCCAAAGACTATATAGATTTTTTAAAGTCCTCTATTGATGTTGACTTAACAGGATTAACCGTTGCCATGGATTTAGGTAATGGAGCTTTATCAAAAATAGGACCTGAAACATTAAGAGAATTGGGAGCTAATGTTATTGTAGTAAATGATAATCCTGATGGTATGAATATAAATAAAGCTTGTGGTTCCACAAAGCCTCAGATAATTCAGCAGCTGGTTCTGGATTCAAAAGCTGATGCAGGTCTTTCCTTTGATGGAGATGCAGATAGGATTATTGCAGTAGATGAAAAGGGGCGAGTGTTGGATGGAGACCACATTTTAGCTATTTGTGGTACTGATTTAAAGATAAAGGGTAAATTAAAAAATAATACAGTAGTTGGAACTGTGATGACCAATATGGGCCTTGATGTATATCTTAGAGAAAACCAAATGAATATTGTTAAAACCTCAGTAGGGGATAGATATATCCTGGAAGAGATGCTTAAAAACGGATATTCTTTAGGTGGAGAACAATCAGGGCACATTATATTCTTAGATTACAATACAACGGGGGATGGATTAGCTACTGGACTGCATCTTTTAGATGTAATGAAATCAGTTAAGAAACCTTTATCAGAGTTAAACGATCTAATGAAAAATTATCCTCAAATACTTAAGAATGCTAAGGTTGATAATGGGTATAAATATAACTACATGGATAACTTAGAGATAAAGGCTGAAATTGAAAGAATTGAAGCCATGTTTAAAGGTGAAGGAAGAGTTGTTATTAGACCATCTGGCACTGAACCGTTAGTGAGAGTTATGATTGAAGGAAAAGATCAAGATGTAATAACAAAAGTAGCACAGGAATTAGTCGATTTTATAGAAAAAAGAATAGGTATACAAGGGGTGTAGATATGGACTATAGAATAGTAGCAGATAGTAGCTGTGACTTGAATGATGAACTTATAAAGAGAATGGATGTAGAATTGGTACCATTCAAAATCGACATCGATAATTATTCATATATAGATGATAAAGATATTGATGTATTGGATATGATAGCTAAAATGAAGGCTAGTCCAAATCCTATTAAGACATCCTGCCCATCACCTGGAGATTTTGCAAAAGAATACAGAAATGGGGATAATATTTTTGTAGTTACAATCTCTGAGCAGCTTTCAGGTACATTTAATAGTGCAATATTGGCCAAAGATATGATTATGGAAGAATTCCAAAATAAATTTATCCACGTTTTCAACTCCAGATCAGCTAGTATTGGAGAAACACTAGTGGCTTTAAAGATTAAGGAATCAATAGATGAAAAGCTGAACAATATTCAAGTGGTTGAAAAGGTTGAAAAGTTTATTGGTGGTATGAAAACATACTTTATATCGGAAGATTTAAGTAACCTAATTAAAAATGGTAGAATCTCAAAGGCTAAGGGATTAATAATCAACGCTTTAAATATAAAGCCTATTATGGCTGCCACAGAGGATGGAAATATAACCTTGGTAGATAAGGCCAGAGGCAGTAAAAAAGCCTTTAAAAAATTAGGAGAGATAATTTCTGAATCAGGTGTAAAGTTTGAAGAAAGAGTTCTAGCTATATCTCATGCCAATGCATTACAAAAGGCTATTGATTTAAAGGAAGATTTAAAACATCTTAACTTTAAGGAGATTCTAATAGTAGAAACCAAAGGATTAAGCACTGGCTATGTAAATGATGGCGGAGTTATTGTGGCTTTCTAAAATAAAAGCATAAAATATTTAAAAAAATAATTGACAAATCTCATCTGGATGCTATAATAATATAGTGAGCATTTGAAGGCTCAACATATGCGGGATTGGCGGAATTGGCAGACGCGCTAGACTTAGGATCTAGTGTCATTGACGTGGGGGTTCAAGTCCTCTATCCCGCACCAGATGAAACCAGTGGTTATACCATTGGTTTTTTTAGTATGTATTACCTTGTTTTTAGATAATGTTTGTTAAGTCATAATTTTATGATATAATATTATGGTTAAATCAAAAGAAAAATATATTCTTATTAGGGGGCATCAAAAATGGCAGTATTTGAGAAAAAAGAGATCAATAAAGTTTATTTCAATATTGAATTACCATCAGATAAATTTGAAGCAGCAGTACAACAAGCTTATCTAAAGAATAGAGGTAAATTCAATATTCCTGGATTCAGAAAAGGTAAAGTACCAAAGAGAATTATCGACATGAACTATGGTGAAGACTTCTTCTATGAAGATGCAATCAATGCTTTATTACCAGAAGCATATGATGAAGCAGTTAAAGAGTTAGGACTTGAACCAGTGGATACTCCACATGTTGATGTAGATGATATCAAAAAAGGTGAACCAATAGTAGTTAAATTCCACGTAGATGTAAAACCTGAGGTTAAACTTGGGGACTATGAAAGTATAGAATTAGAGAAAATAGAGTATAATGTTACAGATGAAATGGTAGAAGAAGAATTAAAGGCTGCACAAGAAAAGAATGGCAGAATGATTGATGCATCAGATAGAGAAGTTCAAAACGGTGATGTATTGACAATAGATTTTGCAGGATTTGCTGATGGAGAACAATTTGATGGAGGAACTGCAGAGGGTCAAACTCTTGAAATAGGTTCCAACACATTTATTCCAGGCTTTGAAGAGCAACTAATTGGTAAAAAGAAGGGTGAAGAAGTAGAAGTAAATGTAACTTTCCCAGAAGAATACCATGAAGAAAGTCTTAAGGGACAACCAGCTGTGTTTAAAGTAACTATTCATGATATAAAGGCAAAGGAACTTCCTGCTTTAGATGATGAATTTGCTAAAGATGTAAGTGATTTTGAAACCCTAGATGAATATAAAGCTGATATAAGAGCGAAGCTTGAAGAAAACTATTCAAATCAAGAAAAGATAGACAAGGAAAACAGAGTGGTTGAAAAGGTAGTAGAACTTGCTGAGGTAGAAATTCCAGAAGGCATGATTAACACTCAAGTTGATAACGAGGTTTCTGATTTTGAATATAGAATGAGAATGCAAGGTTTTGAGTTATCAAAATATCTTGAGTTAACAGGAATGGATTTAAGCCAGCTTCAAGAACAATTAAGACCAGCAGCTGAAAGAAGAGTTAAAGCTGACTTAGTATTAGAAGCTATTGGAAATGCTGAAAAAGTAGAAGTTACAGATGAAGATATAGATGCTGAGCTTGATAAATTAGCTGAGCAATACAATAAAGATAACAAAGAAAAGTTTATAGCTGATATGAAGAAGGGAGATTTAGGCTTCTTAAAGGCGGGTATAACAAACAGTAAGGTAATAGATCTTCTTATGTCAAAGGTAAAATTTAATTAGTAGGAGGGATTTTCATGGCGTTAGTACCAATGGTAGTAGAGCAGACTAACCGTGGAGAAAGGTCATACGATATTTATTCAAGACTTTTGAAAGAGAGAATTATATTCTTAGGCGGAGAAGTAAATGACGTTACAGCTGATTTAATAGTAGCACAGCTATTATTCCTTGAAGCAGAAGATCCTGAGAAGGATATCCAAATATATATCAATAGTCCAGGAGGCTCAGTAAGTGCTGGTTTTGCAATATTTGATACAATGCAGTATATCAAACCAGATGTATCTACAATTTGTATTGGTAGAGCAGCAAGCATGGGAGCATTCCTATTAGCAGCAGGAACAAAAGGTAAGAGATTTGCATTACCTAATGCTGATATTATGATTCACCAACCACTTGGTGGAGCACAAGGTCAAGCATCCGACATCAAGATTCAAGCCGAAAAGATTATTCAAATAAGAGAAAGAATAAATAATATTCTTGCAGAAAGAACTGGCCAGGATATAGAAAAGATTACTAATGATACTGATAGAGATTATTATATGACGGCTGATGAAGCTGTAGCATATGGTATAATAGACGAAGTAGTTAAAAGTAGGAGTGTATAAAGAGAGGTGAGTCCATGGCGAAAAATGATGATAAACAATTACGTTGCTCTTTCTGTGGTAAGCCACAGGATCAAGTAAAAAGGCTTATAGCAGGACCAAATGTTTATATCTGTAATGAATGTATAGAATTGTGTCAGGAGATCATTGAAGAAGAATTTGTAGAATCTTACGAATATGATTTGGATGAAGTTCCAAAACCTTCAAAGATTAAGGAAACTCTGGACGACTATGTAATCAAACAAGAGAGAGCAAAGAGAGCCCTAGCCGTGGCAGTATATAACCATTATAAAAGGATAAACAATAAGCCTTCAAAAAATAGCGATATAGAGCTTCAAAAGAGCAATATCGTAATGATTGGACCTACAGGTTCAGGAAAAACATTACTGGCTCAGACATTGGCAAAGATTCTTAATGTACCATTTGCTATAGCAGATGCTACATCTTTGACAGAAGCCGGCTATGTTGGTGAAGACGTAGAAAATATAATTTTAAAGCTTATTCAGGCAGCAGATTATGATATTGAAAGAGCTGAAAAAGGCATAGTATACATTGATGAAATAGATAAAATTGCTAGAAAAACTGAAAACCCGTCAATAACAAGAGATGTTAGTGGAGAGGGAGTACAGCAGGCACTTTTAAAGATTTTAGAAGGTACTGTTGCCAATGTTCCGCCTCAAGGTGGAAGAAAGCATCCACATCAGGAGTTCATTCAAGTAGATACTACTAACATTCTATTCATCGTTGGTGGTGCTTTTGATGGTCTTGATAAGATAATTCAATCAAGAGTTGGAAAGAAAGCTATGGGCTTTGGTTCCGACATCAAACTACAAAGCAAGCATACATTCGGAGAGCTTTTAAAGGAATTACAACCAGAAGATCTTCTAAAATTCGGATTGATTCCTGAATTCGTAGGAAGATTACCAGTAATGGTGACTTTAGAAGAACTAGATGAAGAATCTTTAGTGAAGATTCTTACTGAGCCAAAGAATGCCTTAGTTAAGCAATATAAGGAGCTATTTAGCATGGATGATGTAGAACTTGAGTTTGAAGAAGAAGCTTTAGATACTATTGCTAAGAAGGCTATCGAAAGAAAAACAGGAGCTAGAGGTCTTAGAAGTATAATAGAAGAAGCTATGCTTGATATAATGTTTGATATGCCAAATAGGGATGATATAGAGAAATGTATTATAACTAAAGAAACAATAGATAAAAAGGGAGAGCCTACTTTGGTACTTTCTGAAAGAAAAAAGAAAAGTAGGTCAAAGAAAACCAGCAGTAAAGAATCTGCATCATAAGGCTCACATTAAGTGAGTCTTATTTTTTCATGACCTATCCCAATTTGTAGTGATTTTCTACAAATTGATGGAAGGTCAGATACAGACTTACCAAATCTGTGCGAGTTACAACGAGCAAACAGATTTGTGTTAAAGTCAGTTCATGACCTATCTCAATTTGTAGTGATTTTCTACAAATTGATGGAAGGTCAGATACAGACTTACCAAATCTGCACGAGAGAAGCGAGTGGGCAGATTTGTGCTAAGGACAGTTCGTGCAAGGGAGGGATAAAATGAATAATCTATATACAATTGAAAGAAAGACTCTTCCATTGATACCATTAAGAGGGATATCCATATTTCCTCATATGGTGATACATTTTGATGTAGGAAGAGAAAAATCCATTGAAGCACTTGAGCAATCCATGCTTGATGATTCTTTGATATTACTTTGTACTCAAATAAATCCAAAGGTTGATGAACCAGGGGTTGATGATTTCTATCATGTTGGAACTGTAGCCAGAGTAAAGCAGATGTTGAAGCTTCCTGGAGGCAGTATAAGGGTATTAGTAGAAGGAATAAGCAGGGGTAAGGTAATAAATGTAATTCAGGAGGACCCTTATTTCCGAGCTGAAATAGAGGATATGACATATGATCCAGAGACAATAGAAACTACTCAGGATACTGAAGCTGCTATGAGATTGGTAATTGAAGACTTAGAGGAATATGTATCTTTAAATCAAAAGGTATCCTCAGAAGTGCTTTTATCCATTTCGGATATTGATGATCCGGGAAGACTAGCAGATGTTATCTCATCATATATCTTTTTAAAGCAGGAAGATGATCAAAAAATCCTTGAAACCTTTGATTTCTATGAAAGACTTGAGGTACTTCATGGCATCCTTCAAAAGGAAATTGAACTATTAAGAATTGAAGACAAGATAAATCAAAGGGTTAAGAAACAAATCAACAAAGTTCAAAAGGAATATTACCTTAAGGAACAGTTGAAGGCAATTCAAAAAGAACTTGGTGAAGATGATGATATTTCAACAGATGCTGAAGAATATAGAACAAAGATAGAGAAGCTTAAGCTTTCCAAAGAAGTTAAAGAAAAGGCATTAAAAGAAGTAGACAGACTTACTAAGATGAGTCCTCATTCTGCTGAAGTAGGAGTTATAAGGACATATCTAGATTGGATTGTTGATTTACCATGGAATAAGGAATCCAAGGAAAAGATAGATATCAAAAAGGCTAGAAATATTCTTGATGATGACCACTATGGACTAGAGGATGTAAAGGAAAGAATATTAGAGTTCATTGCCATCAGAAAACTTACAAACAGTATGAAGGGACCTATACTTTGTCTTGTAGGACCACCTGGGGTAGGTAAAACATCCATTGCAAAATCTATAGCTAGGTCATTAAACAGAGAGTTTGTAAGGATGAGTCTTGGTGGAGTAAGAGATGAAGCAGAGATTCGTGGACATAGAAGAACCTATGTAGGTTCTATGCCAGGAAGAATAATCTCTTCAATTAGGAAAGCAGGAACTAAAAACCCACTGTTCCTTTTTGATGAAATAGACAAACTAGCAAGTGATTTCAGAGGAGACCCTGCCAGTGCACTGTTAGAGGTGTTAGACCCTGAGCAAAACTCAACCTTTAGTGATCATTTCTTAGATGTTCCATTTGACCTTTCAAAAGTATTTTTTGTAACAACGGCAAATACAACATCAACAATTCCAGCTCCTCTTTTAGACAGAATGGAAGTGATTAGAATCAGTGGTTATACTGACGAAGAGAAGCTTCAAATATCGCTGAAATACCTTCTTCCAAAGCAAATGAAGGAACATGGAATGGATAAAGATCAGCTTCAAATATCTAATTCAGCTGTAAAGGCAGTGATAGATTATTACACAAGAGAAGCGGGAGTAAGAAATCTAGAAAGAAATATAGCCAATATTTGTAGAAAAGCTGCTAAGAGAATTGTAGAAGATGATATTAAGGTAGTGAGAGTTCATGCAGGAAATATTGAGAACTATCTTGGACCTAAGGTTTTCAGATTTGACTCAGTTGATGAAAAGAATCAAATAGGTGTGGCTAATGGATTGGCTTGGACAGCCGTAGGTGGAGAAACTCTATCCATTGAAGTTACGACTATGAAGGGTAATGGAAAGCTGCAGCTAACAGGAAAGCTTGGAGATGTTATGAAAGAATCTGCTATGACAGGTATCAGCTATATCAGAGCCAATTCAGATAGATTAGGAATAGAATCAGAATTCTATAAGGATATGGATATTCATATTCATGTACCTGAAGGTGCAATTCCAAAGGATGGACCTTCAGCAGGTATTACAATTGCAACTGCTGTAGCATCAGCCCTTTCCAATACACCAATTGATAGAGAACTGGCTATGACTGGGGAAGTAACCTTAAGAGGTAGAGTTCTACCTATTGGTGGAGTTAAGGAAAAGGTATTGGCAGCCCATAGAATGGGAATTAAAAAGGTTTTATTGCCATTTGATAATGGCAAAGACCTGGAAGAAATTCCTGATAGAATTAAGAAAAAAATGGAGTTTGTATTGGTAAAAGATATGGATGAAGTCCTTGAACATGCTTTTATTAAAAAGGAAGATAAAAATGAAGATAATTAGTTCTGACCTACATGCTATAGCTGCTTTGCCAAAACAGTATCCACAGGATGATCTGCCAGAGATTGCATTTGCTGGCAGGTCAAATGTAGGTAAATCTTCATTTATTAACTCCATGATAAATAGAATAAATTTGGCCAGGACAAGCGGCAAACCAGGAAAAACAAGAACCATTAATTTCTACATTATAAATGATCTTTTTAGATTTGTGGATTTACCTGGATATGGATATGCTCAGGTTTCCATGAGTGAAAGAAAAAAATGGGGAGAAATCATAGAAAAGTACCTAAAAAATAGGGAAAATCTAAAAGAAGTAGTACTGTTGGTAGATATTAGACATGAACCAACAGCTCAGGATGTAATGATGTATAATTGGATAAAATCCTTTGGATATAGAGGACTGGTTATTGCTACAAAATGTGATAAAATTTCTAAAGGAAATTGGCAAAAACATATAAAAATCATAAAGGAAAAACTTGGTGCAGAATCAACTAACCTGATAATACCATATTCATCTGAAAAGAAGATAAATGTAGAGTATGTATGGGATATATTTGAACCATTTTTGGGCATGAATAAAGACCAGTAATCACTGGTCTTTATGTATTATTCGACTATTCTTTTGAGAATTGGTCTTTTGTTGCTCCACATACTGGGCAAACCCAATCCTCTGGAAGAT
>CAZHLF010000006.1:0-11292 GCA_964532845.1 uncultured Tissierella sp. | reverse complement strand
GCTGTTCCTGGAGCTATACCTCCATCTGGATCTCCTTCTGCTGGATCATAAACATAGCCACATGGGTCACATACATATTTATCCATAACCATTCTCCTTTCATATCAAACTAATCTGATTTTACCCAATATAAACATATTTAAACCAAAATAATATGGATTATTAGAATTCTTTTTAGATTAGTATTGTTAAATGTGGGTAAAATCATACTAACAACATAACATAATTGGATGTGATTTTCTTGGATTATTTTTACGAAGGCACTGTTTGCAGTGACCTGGATACAATTAGAAATTTCATAGATAGAACTTTAACTAGCTTGGGAGATATAATTACTGATAGGAATATTATGTTTGATGTAAAGCTTATTCTTAATGAACTAATTGTCAATGGAGCTTTACATGGTAATCAGTGTGTAGTTTCCAAATGTGTAAGTCTTAAACTTGAAATGTTGGACAATAAACTTACTATAGAAGTTGAAGATGAAGGAAAAGGAATAAATTATGATGTATGCTCCTATGACCCAAAAGATTTAAAGACTTGGGGTAGGGGTTTAGTTTTGGTGAATGGACTTTCTGATGAATTTTTCGTGGATAGAAATAGGGTTGTTTCTGTTAAGCATATTTGTTAGGGGGGATATCTTTGAGAAAATTTATTATCTTTTTACTAGCACTAACAATAGTACTAGGAGGAGCACAAATGAATGTATTTGGACAAACTGCTTTTGATAAGGACATGGAAGCAGTTATTTTTAAGGTTAAGTCTCTTTTTGGAATCTCGGATAACTATGACACATTTGAATCGTCTGTCAGCTCATCTGAAAATAGAGTCTATTTTTACTTAAATTGGAGCGACTCAAAGGGTAAACTAGATAATATAAGTATAAGTACTGATTCAGAGGGAAATGTGATTTCCTTTAGTAAATATAGTCCCAACTATACTGAAGGAGAAAGCAAACTTCCAAACTATAGTCAATCAGAGGCTTTGGAAATAGCAAAGGGATTTATAAAAAAAATTAATTCAACTAATGCAGAGAATGTAAAATATGTGGATAATAATCAGCCGATAAGACTATTCGATGTGGATTATAGTTTCAATTTTATTAGAGTAATGAACAACATTCCATATCCTGACAACAGCATTAATGTAAATGTTAATAAGTATACAGGTGAGGTTAATAACTACTATTCAAATTGGGATATGTTAGCTGTATTTCCCAATCCAAGTGGAGTAATATCTTTAGAAGCTGGAAGGACGGCTTATAAGGAAAAGATTGGCCTTGAGTTAGTTTACAAATCCTCATTTAGAGTATTTAAAGATCTCATAACAAATAAGGATACAAAATATTTTTTAACATACTCTCCATTATATCTCTCAAAAGCCATTGATGCCTTTACTAAAGAGCCCCTTGATATAAGTTATTATAGTGGTGGTATGGATGCTGTAGCTGAAAAGGCAGTTTCAGATATGAGTATTACACCAGAAGAAAGAGCGGAAATAGATAAGCTTGTTGGAATAATGGATCCAGAAGCACTGGAGGTTAAGGCAAGGGAGTTATTAAGTCTTGATTCGGACTTTATACTACAAGGAAAGAATTTATATAATGATTATAAAAATCCAGGTGAATTTATTTGGTCTATGTATTTTAACAAGAGACTGGATAATGAAACTTTATCTGCAGATATATCCTTCAATGCAAAAACAGGAGAATTAATTAACTTTTATAAGTATATTCCTAATGCTCCAAATGATAATGCTATTATTTCAAGAGATGAAGCATTGGTTATGGCAAAGGAATATATAAAGAAAATTCAACCAGAGAGAGTTAATTTAGTAGAATTAGTAGATGAAAATCTTAAAGAAGGTCAACAAAACTATTATTTCAGATTTATTAGAAAGATTGATGATGTATATGTAGAATCAGATTCTATAAATATTGGTATTGATGCAGTAAATAAACAGGTACTAAGCTACGGCTTGGATTGGTTTAAAGGAGAACTACCACCAAAAGGAGATATAATTTCTTTAGAAAGTGCTTATGAAGTTTTGTTCGACGACATTGGATATGAGTTAAAGTATGTAACAATTTATAACTATGAAAATCCAGATATGAACAATAAAGAGATTAGGCTAGTATATGCAGTTAATAACAATATACCCTCTATAATCGATGCACAATCAGGTCAGATTCTCGATTATTCAGGTTTACCATATAAGGCAAACAATATAATCCAATACACTGACATTGAGAATTCTGCATATAAAGAAGAGATTAAGACATTGGCTCAGTATGGAGTAGGTTTTAATACAGATAAGTTCTTGCCTAAAGAAAAAATCAAGCAAAAAGAGTTTGCATATCTATTATTTAAAGGGATGAATTCATATAGAACTGAAACAGAAAAGGATATTGATAAGATTTACGAGGAATTAATAAGGTCTGGAATTATTAAGGAGGAAGAAAAAACTCCTGAAAGAGAAGTTGAAAAAGAGGAAGCGATAAAATATGTAATCAGAGGGAAGAACTTAACTAAGATTGCTGAACTACCTGAAATATTTGCAAAAATTTTTAAAGATAGTAAAGAAATCGAACCTTCCCTTAAGGGATATATGAATATTGCATATGGACTGGGAATCATAGAAAAGGATGAGAATAATAATATCAACCCTAAACTTAAATTAACCCGGGAAGCTGCTGCAAATATAATTTACGGATATATGTTTAAGTAAATAACTGTTTATTAAAACCTCTAGGGTAGAATTCTGCTTTAGGGGTTTTTTCCTTTCAATTTAGTCCCTGTAATATTTAGTTTGTATTTGGGTAAAAGTATGATAGAATGTATAAGTTAACGACAAAATCGAACAATTTGAAACAAGAAGGGATATGTTTTATGAATATTATAAGAGAAGATGTAAGAAATATTGCTATTATTGCCCACGTAGACCATGGTAAGACTACTTTGGTAGATGCGCTATTAAAGCAATCAGGTACTTTTAGAACAAACCAGGTGGTAGAGGATAGAGTAATGGATTCCAATGATATAGAAAAAGAACGTGGGATTACTATACTTTCAAAAAATACATCTGTTCATTATAAGGGTACAAAAATTAATATTATCGATACTCCAGGCCATGCAGACTTTGGTGGAGAGGTAGAACGTGTATTGAAGATGGTAAATGGTGTAGTTTTACTTGTTGATGCATTTGAAGGACCAATGCCTCAAACTAAATTTGTATTAAAGAATGCTTTGGAATTAAAGCTACCAGTAATAGTTGCTATAAATAAAATCGATAGACCTGAAGCAAGACCAGATGAGGTTATAGATGAAATAGTTGACTTATTTATTGAACTAGGTGCAGATGATAAACAGTTGGAATGCCCATTTGTATTTACATCAGCTAAAATGGGAGCAGCTTCATTGGAAGCTCAGGTAGAGAATGATTCCATGGATGTTCTATTTGAAACTATAATGGAATATACTCCAGCCCCTGTTGGAGATCCTGATGAACCACTTCAGGTTCTAATTTCTACTATAGATTACAGTGAATATGTAGGTAGAATAGGTATTGGTAAAGTTGACAGAGGAACTATTAAGACTAACCAGGATGCTGTCATTGTAAATTATTTATATCCAGGGGAGTCTAGAAAAGTAAGAATAAGTAAAGTATATGAGTTTGAAGGATTAAATAGAGTTGAAGTTCAAGAAGCTACAGTAGGAAGCATAATAGCTGTTACAGGTGTGGAAGATATTCATATAGGAGATACAATTTGTCCTGTAGATGCTCCTGAAGCTCTTCCATTTGTTAAGATTTCAGAGCCAACCCTTGCTATGACTTTTTCTGTAAATAATAGTCCATTTGCAGGACGTGAAGGTAAATTTGTAACATCGAGACAGATAAGAAATAGAATATATAAAGAACTACAAACAGACGTATCCTTAAGGGTAGAAGATACTGAATCAACAGATGCTCTTAAAGTATCAGGTAGAGGAGAGCTTCACTTATCAGTTCTTATTGAAAACATGAGAAGAGAAGGATATGAATTCCAAATATCAAAACCAGAAGTTCTTTATAAATATGATGATAATGGTAAGAAGCTAGAGCCTATGGAGATAGTAACTATTGACGTTTCTACAGATTTTATAGGAACAGTAATAGATAAGCTAGGACAGAGAAAAGGTGAGTTAGTGAGTATGTCTGAGGCAACAAGCGGATATGCTAGAATCATATTCTCTATACCAGCTAGAGGGCTAATTGGTTATAGATCAGAATTTATGACGGATACTAAGGGTAATGGTATAATGAACTCAATATTCGACGAATATGCACCATATAAAGGAGATATACCAACAAGAAAAGATGGCTCCTTAATAGCGTTTGAAACAGGTGAATCAACTACCTATGGACTTCATGCTGCTCAAGAAAGAGGAATATTGTTTGTAGGCGCAGGTGTACCAGTATATGGTGGTATGGTTATCGGTTCTAACCCTAAGGGATTAGATATTGAAGTAAATGTAACAAAGAAGAAAGCACAGTCAAACGTTAGAGCTTCAGGCTCAGATGATGCTTTAAAACTATCTCCTCCAAGAGATATGTCCCTTGAGGAAGCTCTGGAGTTTATTGAGGATGACGAGTTGATTGAAGTAACTCCTTTAAACTATAGAATCAGAAAGAGAATATTGGATGCAAATTTAAGATATAAGTCAAAGAGAAATAACTAATAAAGGAGGATAATATGGGCACCTTTGTTGAAGTATATTCATGGATATTTACAAACTTAATATGGATAAATATTCTATTAGGAATACTTTTGGTCTTCTTCGAAAGAAGAAACCCAACAACAACGTGGTTATGGCTTATGGTGCTCATGTTTCTTCCAGGTATTGGTTTTATTTTGTACCTCTTCCTTGGACAGGATTTATCAAAATCCAAGATGTTCATTTCAAAAGATAATGAGGACTCCTGTTTTTCTCATATTGCTAAAGAACAAGAAATGCAACTTGAGAACAATCAGTTTGAATACAATGACCCAAATTTCCATCATCATTCAGATCTGATAAAAATGCATTTAATCAGTAGCAATTCATTTTTTACACAAGACAATACTGTGGATTTATATTTTTCTGGTGAGGCTAAGTTCAAGGCTCTGTTGGAATCAATTGAAAAGGCCGAAAAGTTTATTCACATGGAATATTATATCTTTAAGAAGGATGAACTGGGATACAAGGTATTGGATGCATTGACTGAAAAGGTTAAAGAAGGCGTAGAAGTAAAACTATTAGTAGATGGAATGGGCGGAAGAACCCTAACTAAGAATTTCTTGCAAGACTTTGTTGATGCCGGAGGTGAATTTGGAGTTTTCTTCCCACCATTTATCCCTATTTTTAATATACGAATAAATTATAGAAATCATAGAAAAATAGTTATTATTGATGGCAAAGAAGCATACTTAGGAGGATTCAACGTAGGAGATGAGTACCTAGGTAAGAATAAGAAATTCGGTGACTGGAGAGATACTCATATAAAGATTACCGGCTCATCTATAAGTTCATTACAATGGAGATTCTTCCTAGATTGGAAATTTGCTACAAACAAGTCAGTGGGAAGCTGCCAAAGTTACCTTATTGAAGAGAACTCTAAGAATAAAGTAGGAATGCAGATAGTAACCAGTGGACCAGACTCAAAATGGCCTAGTATTAAAGATGGTTACTTAAAAATGATTACAAATGCAAGAAATAAGATATATATACAGACCCCTTATTTTATCCCAGATGACAGTATGTTTGAAGCATTAAGGACTGCGGGATTATCAGGCCTGGATGTTAGGGTTATGATACCTAATAAACCTGACCATATATTTGTATTTTGGGCTGGACTTAGCTATATTGGAGAACTTCTCCATGCTGGGGTTAAATTCTATACTTATGATAAGGGATTTCTTCATTCTAAGGTTTTCATAATGGACGATTTTGTATCCTCTGTAGGGACTGCAAATTTAGATATTAGAAGTTTTAAACTTAATTTTGAAGTCAATGCTTTTATCTATGATGATATAACAAATCTAAAGCTCACAGAACAGTTTTTTAAAGACTTAAAACATAGTACTGAAATAACTCTTGAAAGCTATGGAAAACGCTCGAGGATAGTTAGAATCAAAGAATCCATTTCAAGATTATTATCACCAATATTGTAATTAAAAAATCACCCCTGGATACACTAATCCTGAGGTGATTTTTTATGAAAAAATGTAAAGTTGTTAATTTGGTAATTTATGTTATACTATTATTAGTTTTATCAGGTTGTCAAAAAAACCCACCCCAATCTGGGATTAAACCAAAGGATAAAGCTCCTGAGAGCATTGGCAAACTAACTACTGGAATCGATGGGTTACTCAGTTTAGTAGGAGATATAGAAAAAATAAAAATGGATATTCCTCTACAGCAAAAAGAAGAGGAAAAGAAAAGCCAGGAACAAGGAGATGAAGACCAGTCTACCCAAGGACAAATGGGTGGAAGCCAACAGGACCAAGGCGGAAACCAGAATCCAGGACAAGAAGGGAATCAAAGTCAGGGCGGAGAAAGAAATGGGTCTAATGGAGAATCTAAAAAACCTGAAGAAGAGACTCCTGAAAAAATGAAAAATGAAGAGATAAAAAAGAAGTGGGATGAAATAGAGCAAGAGTTGGAAAAAATCCATGAAAGTTGGAATGTTTTCCAGGTTGAAGGTCAAAAGAAAGGTGCATCTAAGGATGCTGAAGATAAATTTGAAACGGCTTTTAACAAAATGACAAAAGCAGTAGAGGCTGAAAACATCCCTGAAATTTATGACTATGCTAGTCAAGCTATAAACAATCTTAAACCTCTTTTTGACCTTTATCAGGAGGAAATAGGTGGAGATGTATCTACTCTAAAATATGCAGCCTACCAGGGGTATTTAAGGGCTATTCAGGGGGATATAAGTTCAGCAAAGAAGGTCTTGTCAAATAAAGAGGAAAGCATTAATAAAATTAGGCTAAAACTAACGAAGGATGAAGAAAAGCAGAAGCTTGACTTAGTTCAAATGGCTTTAGTAGATTTCTCAAATAGTTTAGAGGAAGATAGCAAAAGGCTATTCATGATAAAAAAAGACATATTAATAAAAAATCTTGAGAGTTTGACGAAATAAGGGGGATATACATGAAACCAGATGCAATTATGAAGTATTATTCTGTAAATGGGAAATTAACAAGTGTTGATGATGTAACAGTTTTTGAAAGAATTACGAAACCACCTATTTATGAAACTGTAAGGGTTATTAATGGTGTGCCAATACATTTAGAGGACCATCTGGGAAGAATGTTTAGGTCAGCTAATCTAACAAACAGGGCATTAGGTGCTACAGAAGAGGAAATAAGATCAGCAATAAAGGAAGTAATATTAAAGAACAATATAGACAGAGAGAATCTAAGGCTATATTCAGGAGAAGCTGATGGGTTAGGAACTGCCTTTTTAGTTGTTTGTGTGGAAAGTACCTATCCATCTCCAGATGATTATGAAAATGGGATAAAAACAATTCTATATGAGTATGAGAGAGACAACCCAAATGCAAAAGTTCTATTTAGTACCTTTAAGGAGAATGTAGCAAAAAAGATGAAAGAAGCTTCAGCCTTTGAAGCATTACTTGTAAGAAAAGATGGGTTTATATCAGAAGGCAGCAGGTCCAATGTATTTTTCTTAAAAGGGGATACACTCTATACTGCACCAAAGGAAGAAGTTTTATTAGGTACAATAAGAAAATATGTATTTAAGGTGGCAGAAACTTTAAATATTAAAATTATTGAAGAAAGTATAAATCTTGAAGATATTAAGAAGCTTGATGGAGCTGTTATGACAGGAACGGGTGTTGATATATTACCAATATCAGAAATTGATAATTATAAGTTAAACTCAGGCCGTAATGAGATTATTAAAGAGTTAATAAAAGCCTATGATAAATTAGTCCAAAGTTATATAGAAAAAAATAAAGATTTGTGGAAGTAAAATCAGTGAACAACTAACAGTGAACAGTGAACATCAAAAACCCTGGATCCTTTACAATTGTAAAGACCCAGGGTTTTTTAATAGTATTGTGAAATGTGAATTGATTTTTCTATTCTGCTACGATTTCAATAATTCTCAGTATAGTATATACTGCCTTTTCCATTCCTTGAATAGAAACATATTCAAATTTACCATGGTAGTTTAGACCACCTGTAAATATATTTGGGCAAGGTAGACCCATATAAGACAATCTGGCGCCATCTGTACCACCTCTTATAGGTTTTATGACAGGTTTAACTCCTATGTCCTCCATAGCCTTTTGGGCGATGTCAACGATGTGAATTACAGGTTCTATTTTCTCCTTCATATTGTAATAGCTATCCTTTAAATCAAGTTCAAGGATATTATTATATTTCAGATTTAGATAATGGACTGCTTGAGAGATTAATTCTTTCTTCTCGGCAAATTTTTCCTTTGAATGATCCCTTATGATATAGGATATTCTAGTGTTTTCTACAGTTCCATCAAAATGAACAATATGGAAAAATCCTTCATAGTTCTCTGTAGCTTCAGGTACTTGGTGTACAGGAAGCATAGCATTAAGCTCAGCTGCTACTAGAATAGAATTTATCATTTTATTCTTTGAAGAACCAGGATGTACATTTCTTCCCTGGACTAAAATATGTGCAGAGCATGCATTAAAGTTTTCAAATTCTAATTCACCAACCGGACCGCCATCAACAGTATAAGCAAAGTTAGCTCCAAATTTTTCAACTGGGAAATGATCTGCTCCTCTACCTATTTCCTCATCAGGAGTAAAACCGACTTTTATAGTTCCATGTTTTATATCCGGGTTATTTACCAAATATTCCATTGCTGTAACTATCTCCGCAACTCCAGCTTTATTATCAGCTCCAAGTAAAGTAGTGCCATCTGTTGTAATTAAATCTTGACCAATGTGCTCAAGTAATTCGGGGAAATCCTTTGGAGATAGGACTATGTTCTTATCTGCGTTTAGGATGATGTCTTTACCATTGTAATTTTCAACAATAGTTGGTTTTACATTAAATCCTGACATATCCGGACTAGTATCCATATGGGCAATAAAGCCTACAGTTGGAACATTTCCTTCCATATTAGCAGGTAGTGTAGCCATTACATAACCATTCTCATCTACAGACACATCAGATAAGCCTATATTAGACAATTCCTCAGCTAATTTTTTTGCAAATTTCATCTGAGATTCTGTACTTGGTACAGATATTGAGCTTTCATTTGATGTAGTTTCTACTTTAACATACTCTAAAAACCTTTTTACTAAATTTTCCAATACATCGCCTCCATTCAGTATATATTATACTATTATATCTAATTAAATTGTAGAAATATAATAGAATTTGACGATAAATAATTTAAAAAATCATAATATAAGATGATATAATTTGTTATTGTAAACATAATTTACTTCGTGTATAAAAATAAATTAACTAAAGACAAAAGAGGAGTGTAAATGGAAGATATGCAAGATCAGTCAAGCCTTAGAAAAATAATAAACGAGAGGAGGGATATTTTAAATAAAAGGGTTCTGAAAGGGATTGACGATGAAGTTATTATCCTAAGTCAAGAACTAGATATATTAATTGAGAAGTATATGAAGAACCAGCTAAAAGAATATAATAAATGAAAAATAAAGAGACCACTGAAAATTTAATTTTACGGTGGTCTCAACATATTACCCTAAAGTTACATCCAAAATCATCATTATAACAAATCCTATAATAATCCCAAAGGTAGCTTCTCTTTCATGCCCACCCTGATGCGTTTCTGGTATTATTTCATCCGAAATTACAAATAGCATGGCTCCAGCTGCAAATGCTAAAGTAAAAGGAAGTATAGGTTTGAATATGGACACTAAGAATAGTCCCAACAACCCACCTATAGGTTCAACTAGTCCTGTTAAAAGAGCAATTCCAAAAGCATTTTTCTGGCTATATTTTTCTCTCACTAATGCAACTGCTACTGCCAGGCCTTCTGGTATGTTTTGCAAACCAATTCCAATGGCTAATGTTAATCCGTTTGAGATATCATTATCACCAAAACCTACTCCTACAGCCAAACCTTCTGGGAAGTTGTGAATAGTAATGGCAATTATAAATAACCATATTTTTTTTAGGGATGCACTAGCACCACCCTCCACTCTTTTATCCAAAAGATGCTCATGGGGAGAATACTTGTCGGTAAAATCAAGAAAAAGTCCACCAACTATGATTCCGGCACCTGTAATAAGAGCCCCTTTTATGCCTCCGCCTGAATAATCTAGGCTGGGTACAATTAGGGAGAACGAGGTTGCAGCAAGCATTACCCCTGCAGCAAATCCTAGAAGAATATCCAGCATTTTTTCTGAAATATTTTTAGTAAAAAAGATAGGAATAGATCCAACTCCTGTCATCAATCCAGCTCCAAGACTAGCCAGCATTCCTATAAAAATAGTATTTTGTAACAAAGACATAATAACCTCCTGTTGCTCTTTAGTTTTTGATTAAAGTAATAATATAACAATTGCAGCTACTAGTATTAACATTATAATGGAAATAATTGAAAAAAACAATCTCTTGCTTATAAAGAAGAATTTCATTGGATACCCTCCTATTATTACAATAATAGCATATCTCTAGCAATATTAATTTATTTAAGAGAAATTAGTTTTATGCATATTTCATTTAATTGTGTTAAAATTTGGCTAGGAATGGTATATTATTACTTAGATAGAAGGAGGAGATTAAATGGGAGTAAAGATTTTAACCGATACTGGTTGCGATTTACCTAGAGAAATTCTGGAAGAATATGAAATCGACATTTTGCCTATTATAGTCATTAAAGATAATAAAGAATATTTAGACCAAATAACTATCAGCCCTAAAGAGGTATATGATGGAATGCGAGCTGGGGAAATGTTTAGCACTGCTCAGATATCCCCTCAAAGTTTTACAGAAAAATTTGAAGAGTATGGAAAGAACAAAGACTCCGTACTATACCTGGCTTTTTCTTCTGGATTATCAGGTACTTATCAAACTTCAGTGATTGTCAAAGAGCAAGTGAAGGAAAAATACCCTGATTTAGATTTAGAAATAATTGATACTAAAGCAGCTTCCTTAGGCTTTGGATTAGTAGTCTATAAGGCTGCTATAATGGCAAAGGAAGGTAAACCTAAGGACGAAATAATAAATGCTGTAAGGGAGCTTTTAGACAGCTTAGTTCATGTTTTCACTGTAGATGA
>CAZHLF010000005.1:0-28993 GCA_964532845.1 uncultured Tissierella sp. | reverse complement strand
GACGTAGGAAAAATTAATGGATTTAGCTTCTTAAACATTGCCAGTGTAGGCTTTGACACAGCTGTTGTAATTCAAAATGACAAAATTAAGAAAAGAATAAAGAGTGAACTTTCCTATATAATTAGTCTTATTCTTACTCTATTTAAATATAGGAGACAAAAAGCTACTTTGGTTATTGATGATGTCCTTCTTGAAAGAAATCTAGTTCTTTTAGCAGTGGGTAACGGAATTTGTTATGGTGGTGGACTAGCAATCCTACCTATGGCTAAAATAGATGATGGATATTTTCATATAGCTATTGTTAAGAATATTTCCAACCTTAAGTTACTTCTGCTTTTTCCTTCAATATTTAAGGGAGAGCACTTGAAATATACAAAATATGTAGAGATTCATAAAGGTAAGAAGGTAATATATAAGAATAAGGAAGAGATGAACTTAAATATTGATGGGGAAATAGTGAAAATAGAAGATGATATAGTTTTTGAAATAGATAATTATAAACTACAAGTTATCCATAATACCCAGAAATAGGTAATACAAATCCAACTAACATATTAAGTTTTTGTAATAAGTTGTTACTTTTATAATTACAAATTATTCCACCTATAGAGCCCTTGAATTTCCTTGATTTTAAGTGTATGTATAAAATCCCAGATTTTGCAAACACTATGCAATATTAAATTACGAAATTGTATTTTTTTTTCACTATGGTATAATACTTTTAGATTGTTACAAAATGGTTACAAAAAAGCCTACCATAGGTGAAACTGGGAGGAATGTGAATTGGTTGAACACAATCAAGCTCTGAGAAATTCTAAGCTAAATAAAAAAGAAACTAAAAAGATAGATATTAAGAAGGCTCTGGCCGCATTTATGATTATTACCATATTGACACTTTCATTTACTGCATATAAGATAAATGAAATTAATACTAGAGCATTTACAGTATTTCTCGGAGAAGAAAATTTAGGACTAGTTAGAACAGAAGAAGAAGCTTTAAAGATAATGACAGATATAAGAAGAGGTTTAAACCGTACATATGATGCAGATTGTGTCATCGACAAAGAGTTAAGTTTTCAACCAACTCATGCCAAAGATGATGAGCTAATTTCTGCAGCAGCATTAAAAACTGCCATTAATTCTAAGATTGACTTCCTAGTATCAGGCTATAGCCTTAGGATCAATGGAGAAGATATTGGGTTTTTAAAGAGCCAAGAAGATGCTCAGGCTATTGTAGATGAAATAAAGGCTCCTTACCTAGAAGGTATTGAGGGAGAATTAAAGGAAGTTAAAGTATTAGAGGATGTTCTATTTGTAAAGAGTGAATTTCCTTTAAATAAAATTTCTCAGAATGATAAGCTTGTTGAACATATTAAACTTGGTGAGGATGAAATCAAAACTCACATAGTAGAAGCTGGCGAAAGCTTTTGGACCATAGCTATGATTTATGACACAACAGTTGATGAACTTATAGCAGCTAATCCTGATGTAAATCCTCAAAAAATGAAACCTGGTGATGAGGTAAAATTGGTAGTTCCTGCGTCTCTTTTAACAGTAGCTACAACAACTGAAATTCAATACAATGAAGAAACTGAATATGAAACTATAATAGAAAAAGATCCAAATATGTATACTAACCAAAAGAAAACTAAAGTTGAAGGTCAATATGGTGAGTCGCATATAGTAGCAAATGAAATTAAACATAATGGAATATTAGTAGAAAAACAAATCATTTCAGAAGAAGTAATTAAAGAACCAGTAGCAGAAGTTATTATTAAGGGAACTAAAGAGCTACCAAAAACGGCAGCAACAGGAACATTTATGATGCCAACAAGAGGAAGATTTACCTCAGGTTATGGCTCAAGATGGGGAAGACTTCACAGAGGTATAGATATAGCTGCAAGTACAGGTACTCCAATATATGCTGCTGACGGCGGTACAGTAACTCACTCAGGATGGCAGGGAACATACGGATATATGGTAGAAATAGACCACGGTAATGGTCTAAGAACAAGATATGCCCATGCATCTAAGCTTATAGTAAAAGTAGGTACCAAAGTATATAAAGGGCAACACATCGCAAACGTAGGAAATACAGGTCGTTCTACTGGCCCGCATTTACACCTGGAAGTGTTGAAGAATGGTGTACATGTTAATCCAAGTAAATATTTTTAATTTTAATATATGACCTGAGTCTTTTGACTCAGGTTTTTTCTCGCACTAAATTAGTTGAAAGGTTTTCCTGTTTTTTAAATGGGTAAAAATTATGTAATGAAAATTCTTTTAATTGCTTGCGAGGGATTAATATGTTTACGGAAAAAAGATTAAACCAAGCCTATAAAGAAGCAAGAGTCGAATATTTTGATGATGATTCCAAATATATTATTTTTAGTGATGTTCATAGAGGTAATGGTAGCCATTTTGATGAATTTTCAAAGAATCAAAATATATATAAATATGCCTTAGACTATTATTTTCAAAATGGCTATACATATATTGAAGCTGGTGATGGAGATGAACTATGGGAAACCCCAAGAGTTAAGGATATAAGAAACGGTCATTTCCATGTTTTTGAGAGTATAAAGAGATTTAACGATGCAAAACGATTAATAATGATTTACGGAAATCATAATATTTATCTTAAAAGTATGGAATATGTAAAAGAAAATTATTATTGTACATACAGTGAATATAGAGATATGAGTTATGATTTTTTAAATGGGATAGAGCCTATTGAATCTCTAATATTAATTCATAAGGATACAGGACAGGAGATATTAGTAGTTCATGGTCATCAAGGAGATTTAGCCAATGACCAGTTTTGGTTTCCAACAATGCTGTCCTTGAAATTTTTCTGGAGGTATATGCATTCCTTTGGAATAAGAAATCCAGCCAGTCCAGTTAAAAATAATTTTAAGAGACATAAAATAGAGCGTAATTTCTGTAAGTGGATTGAGAAGAATAAATTAATGCTTATTTGTGGACATACCCATAGATTTAAGTTTCCAAAAGAAGGAGAACTTCCTTATTTTAATACAGGTTGCTGTATCTATCCTACGATCATCACGGGAATAGAAATTTTCCAGGGGTCCGTTCAGATAGTTAGATGGAAGACAATGGTGACGGATGAAGGCTATCTTAAAGTTGATAAATTGATCTTAAGGGGACCGCAACAACTGGGAAAATTTGATATTAGAAGTAAAAAACCCCTGGAATACTAAATTCCAGGGGTTAATAATATCTATTTTACTGTGATATTTTCAGCTTGAAGACCTTTTTGTCCTTCAACAACGTTGAATTCTACTGATTGACCTTCTTCTAAAGATTTGAAACCATCTTTTTGAATTTGTGAGAAGTGAGCGAAAACGTCTTTTCCGTCTTCTCCTGTAATAAATCCGAATCCTTTTTCTGCGTTAAACCATTTAACTGTACCTTTCATGTGTAAGTACCTCCAAAATTTTATTTCTTAAAAATTTGTAAAATTCCACTAATAAAATTTCGATTCAGGTACATATTGTAGTATGAATGGATTGAAATATATATCGTGTTACTATTTACACTTTATTAAGTTCTAGCTAAGCATAACATAGTTTATAAAATTAAGCAAGGATTATTATTAAATAAATTTTCTCATTTGCCATAAATATTTTCATATAACATTTGATAATACTAATATCCAAAATTAATTCTAGGTTATATTCCATATTAATAGGAATATATTAATCTAAGTTCTAGTATGGATTATGAGAGGTGATTATGTGAAAAAGTTAAATTACTTAAAAGCAAACATAAAAATTATTTTTTCTATTGTAATACTAGTTCTTATACTATATTTAATAATATCTTTTTTAAAAAGAAGTCCAATAAAAGATATGGTAGATAGAATAAAAGTAAAGCCACTTGATAATATTGTAATAGTTGTTGATCCTGGGCATGGAGGTATAGATGGAGGCACAAATTTTGGGGATATTCTTGAGAAAAATATTAACCTGGAAGTTGGTTTAAAATTGAAGGAGCTCCTTGTAAAAAAAGGTGCTACAGTATTAATGACCCGTGAGACAGACGATTCACTTGATGACCATATCGTGGGGAATGGAAGTAGACACCGAGAAGATTTAAGCACAAGAGCAAGAATAATTAATGAGAGCAATGCTGATTTATATATAAGCATACACGTCAACTATAGTAAGAATGCAAAAAAACTAGGTCCCATAGTTTTTTACCATGAAAATAGTGAAGAGGAAAAATATTTGGCTGAGCATATACAAAAGTATCTAAACGATATTTCAACTTATCCCAAACACAATATCAATATAGGACACAATGTAATGTCTGGTAACTACTACATAGCTGGAAATACAGTAGCCCCAGGGGTTATAATTGAGATGGGTTTTCTTTCAAATGAGTTTGACAGAAAGATTCTCCTAGATTCAGACCATCAAAATGAAATAGTAGATCAAATTGCAAAATCGATTATATCCTATCTTCATAAATAACTTTAATTGCATTAACGTACATTGTACAAAAAATCCCCTTTTAAGGAAGGGGATTTTTGTCTTAGTTAACAAGTTTATTTAAATATTCACTAACATTTAATATTCTCTGGTTTGAGGAACCTCTAAAGGGTAGAGTTAAATCTATCTTTTCTAATTCAAATTTACCATCTATAAGTATGTCCACGTTTTTTAGCAGATTCAAATGCCTTTTATTCTTAAGTAGTTTTTCATAAGTGTATCCTGTATAAGCTACTACATTATATCCCAATTCTTTAGCCTTGCTAGCTAATATACTACAGGAATCTGACTGCTCAAAAGGGTCGCCTCCACTAAGGGTTATTCCATCAATCATAGGATTTTCTTTTAATTTTTGAAGTATATCTTTTATGTCTATATCATAGCCACCAGAAAAATTATGGGTTTCTGGGTTATGGCACCCAGGGCAGTTATGTTTACACCCTTGGGTAAATACCACTAGCCTCACCCCTGGTCCATCTACTATGGACTCTTCAAGAATTCCAGCTATTCTAATCTTGTTTTTATCTTGTTGTAAATGAGAGATGTTTAACTCTGTCATGTTCTTCCGCCTTTTTTGCATCATTAAATCTATCAAGGGTTCCTACAAGGTATCCTGTTATTCTTCTTATTCTATGGAAGCCAATATCCCCAGCTTCTCTGCCACACTGTGGACAAGTATCTCCAATTACTCCTGTATATCCACACACAGGGTCTCTGTCTACTGGATGATTTATGGAGCCGTACCCTATTCCTGATTCCTTCATTACTCGGATTATTTTTTCAAATGCTTCCAAATTCATAGTAGGGTCTCCATCTACCTCTACATATGTTATATGACCAGCATTGGTCAACTCGTGGTATGGAGCTTCTAGTACTATCTTTCGGTAGGCTGTAGTTTTATGATATACAGGGACATGGAAACTGTTTGTATAATATTCTCTGTCTGTTACCCCTTCTATCTTTCCGTAAATTTTTCTATCTATTTTTACAAATCTTCCTGATAATCCTTCCGCAGGGGTTCCAATAAGTGTAAAATTCATTTTGTACTCCTGAGAAATATCGTCCATTCTCTTTCTCATGTGATGGATTATCTCAAGACCCAGTTCTTGTGAACTTTCTGACTCACCGTGGTGTTCTCCTGTTAAGGCTTTTAAGCATTCTGCTAAACCAATAAAACCTATAGACAATGTTCCATGCTTTAGGACTTCTCTAATATTTTCTTCATCTTTTAATTTTTCTGAGTCCATCCATATTCCTTGTCCCATTAGGAATGGAAAATTTAATACCTTTTTACTAGCCTGGATTTCGAAACGTTCCAGTAGTTGTGCAATTACTAAGTTTATTGTTTCGTCTAATTGCTTGTAAAAGTTTTGAATATTGCCTTTATTTTCTATTCCAATCCTAGGAAGGTTTATGGTAGTAAAACTTAAATTACCACGTCCAGAAACTATCTCCCTGGATTCATCATGGACATTTCCTATAACTCTAGTTCTGCAGCCCATATATGCAACTTCTGTTTCTGGGTGATCTTTCTTATAGTATTTAAGATTAAATGGTGCATCTATAAAGGAAAAGTTAGGGAATAATCTTTTGGCACTTACTTTGCATGCCAATTTAAATAAGTCATAGTTTATATCCTCTATATTATAATTGATGCCTTCTTTAACTTTAAAAATTTGGATTGGGAAAATTGGAGTTTCTCCGTTACCAAGGCCTTCTTCAGTTGTAAGAAGAAGATTTTTAATAACCATTCTACCTTCTGGTGATGTATCAGTTCCATAGTTTATTGAGCTAAAAGGAATTTGGGCTCCAGCTCTTGAATGCATGGTATTAAGATTGTGGACCAGTGCCTCCATGGCTTGGAATGTTTTCTTATCTGTATCCTTATATGCACTTTTTTGAGCAAATTCTTGTACCTTTTTTACTACCTCTTCATTATTAAGAAGTTCTTTAAGGTATTCAGCTTCCTTTTTTAGGTAGTTCTCGCTATTAGCCATGGTTGGAATTAAACTATAATCCTTCTCCAATATACTGAATATTTGATCTAGGTTTACATCTAAATCAATATCATCTACCAAAAGCTCGATACTTCTTTTTAGATTGTTTCTATAGCTTTTCTTATATGTTTTTTTAACACCAATAGCCATTCCATAGTCAAAATTTGGGATACTTTGTCCACCATGCTGATCGTTTTGATTTGATTGAATGGCGATACATGCCAGGGATGAATAGGAGCTAATATCCTGTGGTTCTCTTAGATATCCATGGCCAGTACTAAAACCATTTTTAAAAAGGTCTACTATATCAATTTGACAGCAAGTAGTTGTAAGTGTTAAGAAGTCTAAATCATGGATATGAATCTGCCCTGATTTGTGAGCTGCTGAATGATCTGGATTCAATACAAATAGGTCATAAAACTCCTTTGCACTTTCAGAGCCATATTTTAGCATGGTTCCCATGGCTGTATCTCCATTGATATTGGCATTCTCACGCTTAATATCATTGTCCTTAGCATCCTTAAATGTAAGGTCTTCAAATACCTTCATCAGCCTTGTATCCATATTCCTGATTCTACTTCTTTCAGCTCTGTATAATATGTACTCTTTTGCTGTTTTTGTATGACCTTCTTCAATTAAGACTTTTTCAACCATATCTTGAATATCCTCAACACCAGGAATCTGGCCCTTTAACTTTTCATCGCAAAGGTTAATCACTTTATCTGCAAGATTAATTGATGTTTTGTAATCTTGACCACCAGCAGCTTGTGCAGCTTTATAAATTGCATTAGCAATTTTCTCTATATTAAATGGAACTTCTCTTCCGTCTCTTTTTTTAATCTTAGTTATCATGTCTTCCCCCTGTAAAGTATAATGCATAAAAAAGCACTATATATTGTCTTATAAATCATACCACTACCCAATATATAGATGCAAGTATATTAATTTAATTTAATTATTTTAGATTTATTGTATTTGACCTCTTTGGTTTTGAGTTCTTAATAGGTATTTAGTTCTATTTCTAAATCACCTTATGTATTGTACCTCATTATACCATTTGATATTATTAAAGTGAAGATGATTGTACTCGTACTAAAATTAGGGAGGAATATTAAATGAAGTATGAATGGAAAAAAGAAGATAAGTCAATATACCTACCAAAAGATAAACCTGACCTAATAGATGTTCCCCAAATGAAGTATCTAATCCTAGATGGAAAGGGAAATCCTAATAGCCCCAAGTTCGCAGAGGTTATAGAGGCACTTTATTCCTTATCCTATGGGGTAAGGATGAGTCACAAGTCTGGAAAGATTCCTAATGGGTACTACGAGTATACAGTATTTCCATTGGAAGGGATATGGGACTTAGCTCAAGAAGGCAGGGGGAAAGACTATCTTGATAAGGATGAGCTAGTTTACACTCTGATGATTAGACAGCCTGATTTTTTAGATGCTGAGCTTTTAAATAATATAATTCTAGAGAAGTCAAAAAAGAGTGAAAATAAGCTATTTAAAAAAATACGTTATGAATCCTTAAATGAGAGTTTAAATGTTCAAATGATGCATATAGGAAGTTATGATGATGAACCTGCAAGCTTTAAGATAATGGAGGATTATTGTAAAGAAAATGGATTGGAAAGAATAGATAAAACTCACAAGGAGATCTATATTTCAGATTTTAGAAAGGTTGAAAAGGAGAAACTAAAGACAGTACTAAGGTTTAAAGTAAGGAGAAAATAATGAGGATATGCCCCCAATGATATGGTTCATTGGGGATTTATTATTTTATAAGTAAGGATTAATCCTCCTTTGATAAATTTACTCTGGCCTAAATTTGATATGTATAATTTAAGTTCAGTTAAAATTTTGAATATTAAGACTTATTTTATGAAACCTCTACAAAAGATTCTCTTTAGATTCATAAATAATAAAGTTTATTTATATATTGTTACTAAAGAAAGAAATGGTCTAATGAGATAAACTGGTAATATAGTTTTGTAATGGAGTGATAAAGATGCATATGCTTAGAATGGTTTCAATATCGAAGTACTTTGGAAGCTTTGCAGCCAACGAAGACATAAATCTCAATGTGGAGAAGGGAGAGATTCATTCCCTTCTTGGTGAAAATGGGGCAGGAAAATCCACACTAATGAATGTTTTATATGGCCTTTATAAACCTGATAAAGGAGAAATATACTTTGAAGATAAAAAACTAAATCTTAAATCATCAAAGGACGCAATTAATGTGGGTATAGGAATGATTCATCAGCACTTTATGCTAATTCCTGTTCATACAGTATTTGAAAATATAATTATGGGCATGGGTAAAGAAAAGGGATTTGTAATCAATGAAAAAACATTAGAGAAGGAAATAATGGAGCTGGCAACATGCTATGGTATGGAAATATCATTACATAAAAAGGTCGCAGAGCTATCAGTAGGAGAGCAGCAAAGAGTGGAGATTGTTAAGGCATTATATAGAGGAGCAAAACTACTTATAATGGATGAACCAACGGCAGTTCTTACACCTCAGGAAACAGAAGAACTATTTTTAACATTAAGAAGAATGGCTGATGGTGGAATGTCCATAATCTTAATTACCCACAAGCTTAAAGAGGTAATGTCAGTTTGTGATAATGTTACAGTTCTTAGAGATGGAAGAGTCACCAATACATTAGCTATTAAGAATACAAATGAAAATGAATTAATAAAGTATATGATAGGCAGAGATTTGTCCCCAATAAATAAAGTTAACGAATGTTGTAAGGGAGAGGCAGTTCTTCAGTTAAGTAATTTATCCTATACTGATAATAAGGGAGTAAAAACCTTAGACAATATTAATATAAAGGTTCATGCTGGAGAAATACTTGGCATAGCAGGAGTAGATGGTAATGGACAGAAGGAGCTGGCAGAAGGAATAGTTGGACTTCTAAAGATTAATGATGGAAGTATTTCATTATGTGGAGAAGAGATAAAGGGTAGATCTATAGAAAACATTATAAATATGGGTGTAGGTTATATTCCTGAGGACAGGCACAAGAGAGGACTAGTACTTGATTTCTCAGTATCAGAGAATTTAATCCTAAAGGATTGCAATAAAAAACCATATGCTAAGAAGTTGTTCTTTGATTTTAATTCCATAAATAATCATGCTGATGAAATGATATCAAAATATTCCATTAAAACTGCAGGAAGGGATGCCCAGGCAAGAAAGTTATCCGGAGGTAATCAGCAGAAGGTAGTAGTAGCTAGGGAAATAGATAAATTACCTAAGCTATTAGTAGCTGTTCAGCCTGCTAGAGGAGTGGATATAGGAGCGACAGAATTTATTCATAAAGAGATAGTGAAGGCCAAGGAACAGGGAACAGCAGTACTTTTAATATCAACTGAGTTATCAGAAATCAACCTATTATCCGACAGAATAGCAGTAATATATAAGGGTAGTATTGTAGGAGAGGTAGACAGAAAAGATTTTGTAGAAAGTGATATAGGACTTATGATGGCAGGTATTAAACCTAATGAAAACCTTGAAAAAGTACTACAATGATAGGGGGAAATCATATTGATGAAAACTGCAGACCCTAAAATAAAGACTTCAAATCACGTATCAGGTAGAAATAGACTTTTAACTGTTGGAGTACCTATTGCTTCAGTTCTATTAGCCCTATTAATAGGAAGTATATTGTTACTCTTAATAAATGTAAATCCATTGGAAGCATATAAATATCTCATCTTTGGGAATTTCACCAGCATTTATAATATCTCAGAAATATTCGTCAAAGCAACACCAATAATACTAACAGGATTGGCCTTTACTTTTGCATACAAAAGTGGGTTATTCAACATAGGGGCAGATGGTCAAATGTTTGCTGGAGCCATTGCTGCAGTATATGTAGGATTAAAGACAGGTCATTTAAGTCCTTTTATAACAATACCACTTTGTTTAATAGCTGCAATATTGGCAGGAGCAATATGTGGTATTATCCCTGGACTTTTAAAGGGAATATTTGGCTCTAGTGAAATAATTACAACAATAATGTTAAATTACATAGCCCTTTATCTTGTAAGCTATGTGGTAGATAAACCACTTCGAGAAGCAAGTGGATTTTATCCCCAAACTGATCTAATAGGGGAAAACGCTTTTCTGCCATATATAATTAAGAATACCAGACTCCATATAGGGTTTATCGTAGCAATAATACTTGCAGTTATTGTCTATATAATTTTATGGAAAACTCCCTTTGGTTTTAAATTAAGGGCTGTAGGACACAACTCAGACGGAGCGGAATATTCAGGAATATCAATAAAGAAGAGTATAGTAATTTCCCTGGCAATTAGCGGTGCTCTTGCAGGAGTAGCTGGCTTTACTGAAATTAGTGGTATTCACCACAGATTACTTGATAATTTTTCGAGAAATGTAGGATTTGATGGTATCGCTGCAGCACTTCTTGGAAATACAAATCCTCTAGGAGTTGTTACCTCAGCAATACTTCTTGGTATGCTTCAGACTGGAGCAAATGCAATGCAAAGAGGTGTAGGAATTCCAGCAAATATTGTAAGCATAATTCAGGCTCTAATCATTTTATTAGTACTAGCAGGAAATAAACTAAGGCCAAAAATAGAATCTAAACTTATAAAGAAACAGGAGGCTGAACAATGAAAGATATATTGACCACTACATTTTTAGTTGCACTATTGTCTGCTTCTATTAGACTAACAGTTCCTATTCTATTTGCAGCACTTGGTGGTATGTATTCAGAAAGAGCTGGAGTTAACAACATTGGACTTGAGGGTATTATGCTAATCGGTGCTTTTACAGGAGTAGTAGGTTCATATTATACGAAAAGCTACTGGATAGGTGCTCTGATGGCCATTGTATTTGGAGTATTAATTGCAGCAATATTTGCATATGCAACTGTGAAAATAAAGATAAATCAAATAGTAAGCGGAGTTGCTATAAACCTTCTTGCAGTAGGACTGACAAGCTTCTTCTTTAGAGCCCTATTTGGTATAACAACTGTTCCCATTACAGTAGAAGCATTTAAGCCATTGGAAATACCTATACTATCCAGTATCCCAATTTTAGGTGAGGTATTGTTCAAACAGACTGTTTTAGTATATATAGCATTTTTGTTGGTACCAATTTCAACATATATACTTTATAAGACATCCTGGGGATTAAGTATCAGGACAGTTGGAGAACATCCAATGGCAGCTGATACCGTAGGAATACCAGTGGACAAGGTAAGAACCATCTGCGTATTACTAAGTGGTGCTTTAGGTGGTCTTGGAGGAGCCTTTTTATCCTTGGGGCAATTTAATATGTTCGTTGACAATATGGTATCAGGAAGAGGATTTATTGCAGTAGCAGCAGTAATCTTTGGTAAATGGAGTCCTAAAGGAATACTTCTTGCATCATTATTGTTCGGATTTGCAGATGCATTGCAGATAAGGGTTCAAATGACCAATATCAATATCCCTTATCAGTTCCTATTAATGTTTCCATATCTATTAACAGTAGTTGCAGTAACTGGAATTGTAGGTAAATCCAGTGCTCCAAAAGCACTAGGTCGACCATATGAGAAGTAAAAAAATTTTAAGGAGGAATAGAATGTTTAAGAACAAGAAAAGATTTGCTTTACTCCTGGTAGTAGTACTTATGATTTCTACATTTATAGGTTGTGCAAAGGAAGCTCCTGCAACAAGTGGAAAAGAAGATTATAAAATAGTATTGGTTTTACCTGGTCCTATAAACGATCAAGGCTGGAATGCAACAGCATATCAAGGCTTACAGCTTGTTGAAAAGGATTTAGGAGTTAAGATGGAGTATCTTGAAAGTGTTCAACAATCCGACTTTGAAGCAGTATTTACAGATTATGGTACCAAGGGTTATGATTTAGTGTTTGCGCATGGAACACAGTTCTTTGATGCAGCTGCAAAGGTTGGACCTCAATTCCCAGATACTTTCTATATGGTAATTAACAGTGAGACTGGTGTTGAGCCTAACGTTGGTGGAATAGGTGTTAGAGAGTGGGAAGGTGGCTATATAGCAGGAATAATTGCAGCTATGAATACAGAGACAAAGAAGATGGGAGCTATAGGTTCATTCCCATTCCCGGTAATAGCAGGAACTCTTGATGCATTTGAGGCAGCAGCACAAAGAATAGACCCTTCAATAGAAGTAACTAAGACTTATGTAAATTCATGGGAAGATATCCAAAAGGGTAAGGAAACTGCACTTGCAATGGCAGAAGCAGGCTCTGACATCATATTCTGTAGTGCTAACCAGGTTGGTCTTGGTTCTATAGAGGCAGCTAAATCCAAGGGAGTAAAAGCAATTGGTTATATTGCACCACAAAACGAAGTAGCTCCTGATACTGTAATATCATCAGTAACCTACAACACACCAGGACTATTTAAATCAACAGTTCAATCTCTATTAGATGGAACTCTTGCTCCAGAAGGCAAATCCCTTGGCTGGGCAGATGGTGTTCTTGATATGCAGTGGGGTGACATGGCAACACAGGAAGTTAAGGATAAAGTAGCTGAAATGATAGAAGAACTAAAAGCAGGAAAAATAGAAAATCCTTATAAGGGTCAATAAATCAAATAGAATAATACTGCCTAGAAAGCATCTTCATATTGAGGATGCTTTTCTTATTACGAATAGAAAAGTCCTACTTTTTAGGTCTTGATTTTATAGTACTTTGGGTCAATGAGTAACAAGAAAAGCTACAATTAATGTTTCTTTACAAGCTTTTCTTATTTTTCATAGTCCCTATTTCTTAATTGCTTTCAAATCTTGATTATCAACTTTTTTTGTGGGATAATCTTTAAGGAAATGTGTTTGTTTGAATTGAAATTAATCAAAGGAGATTACAACTTGGAGAATATAGACTTAGAAAAAGAACCAGTAAAAATAGATGATGGAATATATTGGGTTGGATATTCAGATAGCGTTAGAGGACTTCACTGTAATCCATATTTAATTATAGAAGGAGACGAAGCAATTTTAATTGATGGTGGAAGTCGTGATGATTTTAGTAATGTAATGTTAAAGATACTTAGAACTGGAATAGAACCTTCTCAAATAAACAGGCTTATCTATCAACACTATGACCCTGACCTATGTGGAAGCTTACCTCAATTGGAGTCCATAATAGACAATGAGGATCTTAGGATAATTTCTCATAAAGAGAATAATATTTTTATTAATTACTACTCTGCTAAAACTCCAAAACTGAATTTATATGATTTGGACTATAAATTTGAATTTAAAACTGGAAGAACACTGGAATTTTATCACACCCCATTTTGTCATCAACCTGGCAGTTTTATAACTTATGATACTAAGACAAAGACCCTTTTTTCCAGTGACTTATTTGGAAGCTTTGATAATCAATGGACTTTATTTATGGAACTAGAAGACTCCTGTAAAGATTGCTATGATTTTAATTTAAATTCTTCTATTAGCAAAAAATGCCCTATAAAAGGGATTATTAAGTTTCATCAAAGGCTGATGCCTTCAAATTTAGCTTTATCAAAAGCCATCGATGTAATGGAAAAGTTAGATATACATAGAATAGCTCCACAGCATGGTAGCATAATTAGTACAAAAGAAGACATACAAACTATTATTAGGCATTTACGCTCAATTAAAAATGTTGGTATTGACTACTTAATGGCGGAGGAACACAATGAATAATCAAAAGCTAAAGCTTCAGCAAATATTAAAGGAAAGACCCCATGTAGATGTTGACATTATGGCATTTGCCCTTGAGAGTTTTGCAAAGGAAGTTGATTATGATGCCCAAAATGAGCTATTAACTAAGTTGATACTGGACCAGTCAAATGTTGCAAAAAGACTTGAAAAATTAAATTTAGAACTTTCTCGAAGTGAAGAAAAGCTTGAAAGGTATAATCAACATCTAGAACAACTTGTTGAAGAAAAGGTAAGGGAGATTTCAGCTTCTCAAATGGCAACTATATTTGCCTTGATTAAACTGGCAGAATCCAGGGATGATGATACAGGTTCACACATAGAGAGGACAGCAAGTTTTTGCAAGTTACTTGCTAATAAAGCAAGACTATTTACAAGATATTCCAGTGAAATAAATGATGTTTTTCTAGAAACTATATATAAAGCTAGCCCACTTCATGATATTGGTAAGGTTGGAATACCAGATTCAATACTATTAAAGCCTGGAAAGCTTACTGATGATGAGTTTCTAGTAATGAAAAGCCATGTTAACATTGGTTTTGATACTCTTGCAGAAGTTGGAAGTAAATACGATAAAAATGATTTTTTAATGATGGGTATGGAAATAGCCTTATATCATCATGAGAAATGGGATGGAAGCGGTTACAATAAAGGTCTAAGAAGTGAAGAAATTCCTTTATCTGCGAGGATTATGGCAATTGCTGATGTTTATGATGCACTTCGTTCCAGGAGGGTCTACAAAGAGCCTTTTTCTCATGAAAAAAGTGTTGAAATATTATTGATAGTAAAGGATCTCATTTTGATCCATTATTAGTAGATGTCTTTATACAGTCTCAAGATGAATTTAAAAATTTATACGAGGGAATTAAGTAAACTGAATAAATTTAAAAGTTCCTATTAAATAAGTAGTCTACTAGGTACTTCTTTATGTTTTGAATTCAAGACCTTCTTTATTTATTCTTTTTCTAGTAATTAAAAATTACAATCTAAAAACTCAATAGTCTTTCCAACTAATATCTTAGTATTTCTACTTTTATCATCTCTATCAAAATCGTGTACCTTAGCATCGATTGGAATAAAAGTAGAATTTTTTATTTTTTGTGATAAAATTTCACTTTCTTCATAGGGAACGTCATTATCTTCTTTACTATGTGCTAAAAGTACAGGAGGGTAGTGACTAAAATCAACATTTCTTAAACTATACTTTTCTAAGAACTTATTCTCATCATCTTCACCCCATATAAGCTTCATCCAGGCACCTGATTGTCTAGCATAAAGATATAATAAGAATCTTGGATTCGGAGGTGCACTTAAGATTACCTCATTCTGAATTAAGTTCTCTGCTATCTTTTTTTCTACCATTGGATACTTTGTATAATAAGCACTAGGCTTATTAAACCAATGTGGAACAAGTAATCCATATCCATAATATGAAATGATAGCTTTAGGCATTACTTTTAGTTCTTTAGAATTTGCTACTAATAGTGATAAATAAGCTCCTGCTGAGCGACCCCAAAGAAAGTATGGTTCATTGAGATTTTCAGTATAAATATTAATGGATTTTATAATATAATCTATAATTTGGTTAAAATTTGATTCAGGAGCTAAGGGGTAGTCAAAAGCAATAATATTATATCCCGCTTTTGTAATTTCATTTATATGATATAGTGGCAAATCATCCTTAGTGCCAAATATTAGACCGCCACCATGAAAATATAAAATATTTCCCTTTAAAATATCAGCTTTACTTTCATAAATAGTAGGCTTTTGCCCAAATTCCGTAAATTCATTTTTCACTTTTCTTACACCCCTCTTAATAATAAATAGATTTTATCATAAAGAGTTACCAAATAAAATCATTATAGGATTAAATCATTTGTAAGCTCCATAGCCTATTAATACAGCCATGGGACTGCTTACTCAGGTCACATCTCCACTAGCTATAATAATAGTGGGAATATTTTTATCTAGAAGTTCACTATTAACTATCCCAATTATGGTAATGTTAATCTCCTAATGTTGAGGTGGTGTAATGATGTAATGAAGGAGAAGTTATCTATTTTTTTTCCTAACTATTGTTATTGTTGTTCCTTCAGGACCACTTTCCACATGAGCCTCATCAATTAGGAATCCTATGATATTAAGTCCAGAGTCTGTGGAAAAGTTTCCTGCAAGGCCGCTATAGTATTCTTCATAAACTTCCCTCTGAGGTTGGTTTAAAACTCTTCTGATTTCCTTTAGTTTGTCCTCATCCATTCCTTTTCCATTGTCTTTAACAGTTATTACAAATTTATCTGAATCCAATTTAATATTTGCATTAACTTCAGATGATTTTGCATTTAGTGAATTACTTATTAATTCACAAACGATGTCTAGTATCTTCATATAATCCCTTTTCAAGAAATTCCCTCCTTAAACATCTCTCTTTAGACCTTGTATAATTGCAATAAAGATTGTAGCTACAATACCAGCTGCAAAACCATTGTTATATAAGTTCAAACCACCGTAAAGACCTCCAACATATGAAACCACTGATAAATGGCAAAACCCTGCAAGGATCCCAATTAGGGGTCCAAATTTTCCTGCTAGAGGGGCTAAACACGTACCAAATAAGGCTGCCAGGAGTGGTCCAGCACCATTTGCTTCGTGGGTTGATAATAAAGTTCCTAGGAATACTCCCATCATTATTGGAGGGATGTTTTTTGGATTTTTACCAAAAGCCCCAAAACCAATTATAGTAAGTAATGCTCCTAAAGTTGGGCCATTATAGCTTCCATTGACTAGTTCTATATATAGTATTCCTATAAGTCCTACTAGTCCCATATTAACAAGGGTATTTGAAAATCCTGCTATAGCAGTGTAATCAGTAATCAAAACCCCTGGATATTTAAAAATTTCCTTATATCCTTTAAAACTTCTCTTATTCAGCAAGAATCCAAGTGTAATCATACTTACTGACATAGGAATAATAATCAACCTAATTAGTGAATCAAATTCAGTACCCCACAACACCACTATCTCACTGGTAAATCCAAAACCTCTAAGGATGTTGTATAAAAGCAAACCAGTAAAACCACAAGTAAATCCAACATTGTAGAGATTAAATCCTTCATGAGTTTTTAGCAAGTGACTTGAGAGTGGAGGCAATATCATACCAGCAATAGTCCCTAATAAAATTCCACCCCCTAGTCCCAATCCAAAACCAAATACTATTTGAGAGACTATAGGCGCTAAAGCAGTACCAAATAATGCAGGATATATATATGTTCTGAATCTTTGTTTTTTAATCTTGCTATAGATATATACTCCCAGAAAAATGGGAAGGATGGACCATATATTTTTGCCGAATAGACCAAAGCCTACCATAATAAAAATAGAAGCAATAGAAGGACCTGTAATAGGCACTGAATTTAATTTTATTAGAAAAAATCCAATAAGGCCTACTAGAGAAGCATTTACCAAAGCTGGTCCAACACCACCAACTACCATATAATCTGTTATTAACATCCCAGGAGAAGTAAGTATTTTATAGAGACCATCAATTAAAACATTAAAAGGCTGTAATAATAGACCTATTATTAAAAGATAGAATATATACGAGAATATAACCAACTCACTGATTTTCTTTTTATTCATTGAAAAGGTCTCCTTTAAAATTGATAAAACTATTAAATAGAATTTACCCAATATTAAAGAAAAATATATATCAAGAATAATTCTGCTATAGAAGTTTTAAATTTCATAAAGATTTTAAAAGTTTTCACTCCAATGTACTATCTAATTCTAAAGTCAATTCATTAATATCATTAAAATAATCATCGGCTCCGTCTATTCTAGACCCTTGCCCAAAGTTATCCAGTCCTTGGCCACCCACAATAATCCTTATTGAATCTTTTGGATGGTCTTTTCTTATTGCTTCAATCAAATGTTTTGCTGATTCTATATGACTAGGTAGAGTAATTGATAATGCAACTATTGTTGGCTTATTTTCCTTTATTGCATCTAATACACTATTTGTAGGTACATTGGATCCTAGATAAATTGCATTCCAACCAGCTAGTTCAAAAATGCTACATACCATTTTAATACCAATATTATGCTGTTCTACACCTGGGGTTAATGCAATCATTGTTTTCTTATTTTTAATTTTTCTATTGAATTTAGAATGTAGTACTCTCATAATGTCAAGGGAGATCTCGGAGATTAAGTGTTCTTTCCAGATATCTATTACTCCCTTTTCCCATAAAATTCCTACCTCAATTAAGGATGGTTTAATTATATATTGATAAACCTTGCTTATATCCATTCCCTTTTCCAACAAGGACAAACAAATATTAGTTGCCTTATCCCTCTCACCATTGATTAAAAAACGCAAATATTCTTCATAAACTAGGTGAGAGAAATTAACTTCATTACTCAGTATAAGTTCATATTTTTTTAAGGTCACATTTTTTCTTCCAAAAAGATAATCTAGAGGTACATGAAACAGATCAGCTATTTCTACTAACTTAAAAATATCAGGAATTCTTGTACCATTTTCATAATTGGCTATGGTTGTCTGTCCTAAATTCAGCAAACCGGCTAGATCTTTTTGTGTATATCCTTTGCTTTTTCTTAAAAATCTAAGTCTTGAAGAGAACTCCTTATTCATTTTCTAATAAGCCTCCTTTATTCAAAATAAATATAACACATATTGTGATTTTTATCAATATACAATACAATGAGTGATTAAATAATTTCAAAGTGTGGTATACATAATATGACAAAATATTTACTTAATTGGAGGTTTATGATGCAAAATCTTAAAGTATATCTTTTGACTATTCTTGTTTTTTTTCTAGTAGATATAGTCTGGCTGGGAGTAATTTCAAAGAACTTATATAAAAATTATTTAGGACACCTAATGGCACCTAAAGTAAACTGGACAGCGGCTTTAATATTTTATGCTTTATTTATAGCTGGCTTAGTTTTCTTTGTTATAAATCCTGCATTAGCTAAGGAAAGTTTAGTTTATGCAATTCTAGCAGGAGGATTCTTTGGACTTATTACCTATGGTACCTATGATTTGACAAATTTAGCAACACTTAAGGATTGGCCACTTAATATAACCATAATTGATCTTATATGGGGCACGGTACTGAATGCTTTAACATCTGGAATTACATTTACTGTAGTTCAAAAATTCTTCAAATAAAATAGAGAGGAAGGAACAAGATGAGTATATCTACTTTAAATGGTGAAATATTATATGGGTCTTTTGTTTCCGGAGCAAGAGAAGTAATCAAAAACAGGAATGACCTTAATGACATCAATGTATTTCCAGTAGCAGATGGAGATACTGGAAATAATCTTGCCTCTACAATGAACTATATTATTGAAGAAGCAAAGGTTTCAACAACGGCAAAAAGTACTATGAATTCCATAGCTGATGCAGCACTTATTGGGGCAAGAGGAAATTCTGGAATAATAATTGCTCAATATATTAATGGAATATTTATGAGTTTAAATGATAAAGAAGAAATTACTATACCAGAATTTGCAGAATCTGTTCAAAATGCTTATCCTCATGCTTATAAGGCTATATCTAACCCAGTGGAAGGCACAATTATAACTGTAATAAGAGAGTGGGCAGATGCTGTATATGGGCAGAAGGATATAGCAAAGAATTTCTATGAGTTATTAATGTATCCTTTGGAAGCAGCATTTAAAGCACTGGAGCAAACCACTTATAAATTAAAAATTCTAGAGGAATCAAAGGTAGTTGATTCTGGGGCAAAAGGATTTGTTCATTTTATTCAAGGATTTACTGAATTTATGAAAACGGGGAGGATTAAAGCAGCAGAAGAGGATAAAGAGAAAATAGTCTTTATTGATCATCCAATAAACCATGGAATTAAACCTGAATATAGATATTGTACTGAGGCTCTTATTCAAGGCAATGAAATTGACCATGATGAATTAAAAGTAGAAATAGGACCTTTGGGAGATTCTCTTATAGTTGCTGGAAATAGCAATAAGTCTCGGATTCACATCCATACAAATTATCCTCAGGAAGTTATGAAAATTCTTAGTAAAAAAGGAAATATTCTTCAGCAAAAGGCTGACGATATGAAAAGGCAATATGAAGCTCAATACGAGAGAAAATATAATATTGCTTTAGTTACTGATTCCATAGCAGATGTGCCGATGGAGATTCTTGATTTATATCAGATTAATATGATTCCTCTTAATCTTATTATTAATAGTACAAGCTATTTAGATAAAGTAACTATGGTTCCTGAAGGATTCTATCAGTTGCTGGATGAGATGGAAGGATATCCTTCTTCGGCACAACCAAGTCCAAAGGTAGTTGAAAGCTTGTATGCATCACTTCTAGAAGAATATGATGAGATTTTAGCCATTACTGTTGCTAAGGAGCAAAGTGGGACAAACAATATATTTCAAAAGGCCGCAGAAAAGATAACTAGAGAAGGAAAGAGGATTCATGTTATAGACTCAAAACAAAACTCTGGAGCAGAGGGACTTTTGGTTCTAAAGGCAGCAGAGTTAATCCACAAGGGTTTAAGTTTAGATGAAATTATAAAGGCTGTTGAAGAGCTTAGAAATAGAACAAAAATCCTAGTTAGTGTTAATACACTTAAATATATGGTAAGGTCAGGAAGAATTAGTAAATTAACTGGAATAGCAGGAAAAATCGTAAATCTAAAACCTGTAGTATCAATTGATGATAATGGAAAGGGAAAGATAGAAGATAAGGCATTTAGTGTAAATTCTAATACTAAGAAGATAATGAATATAGTAAAAAATACTCACAGTGAAAATAAAATTACAAGATATGCTATAGTTCATGCAAACGACCCTGAAAGAGCTGAAGAATTCAAGAATAAGTGTATTAAGATCCTTGGAAAGGATCCAGAGTACATTATGAATATTTCTACTATAGTAGGTATGAGTGCAGGTAGAGGCTGTGTTGCTGTAGCATTTATGAGTGAGAAGGGTGGACAAGATGAATAATATTTATATAAATACAGCTATATTAGTGTTGATTTATTTCAGTATAGTATTTATTTTAGCACAGATATTAAAGAACAACTCAATAGTTGATAGCTTTTGGGGACCAGGATTTTTTGTAGTAGCAGCATATACTTTTTTAGTTTCACAAAATAGGGGAATGAAATCTATATTGGTAACAGCTTTAGTTACTATTTGGGCTTTTAGACTTTTTACTCATATTACAATAAGAAACTGGAACAAGCCAGAAGATTATAGATACCAAAATATGAGAAAAAAATGGGGTAATTCCTTCCCAGTAGTAAAGGCCTATGTAAATGTATTTTTATTACAAGGAATTCTACTTTATATTATTGCACTTACAATAATGAGTGCTAATAGTACAGACATCCAAAGCTTAAATCTATTAAATATTCTTGGTTTGATATTATGGGTAATTGGATTTTATTTTGAATCGGTAGGGGACAAGCAACTTAAAGACTTTAAGAGTAGGCCAGAAAATAAAGGAAAAATAATGACTGAAGGCTTGTGGAGTTTTACAAGACACCCAAATTACTTTGGAGAAGCTACTATGTGGTGGGGTGTTTTTCTAATTACGATTTCAAACCTTAGTCAAATTTGGTTAGTAGTAAGTCCTCTTTTAATTACCTTACTGCTTCTATTTGTTTCAGGAGTTCCTCTCCTTGAGAAAAAGTACAAGGATAGAGAAGATTTTAAAGAGTACTCAAAGAGAACAAATAAGTTCTTTCCATGGTTTCCGAAGAAGATCTAAGTGAATATTTGAGAAAAGTGCTCCTAATAATTATATAGGAGTACTTTTATTTATTAATAGGAAAGATCTCTTTAATATTAATAAATGATGCCAGCATATAAGTTTCAAAACATTCCAATAGAATCAATTTTAGTTAAGCTTTTTAATATGCTTGAATTCAAGTATTTCTTGGATACAATCTCTTAAATTATTTTAGTTAAAATTGGGTATTAATAAAAAAGTGGACTACTTTTAATAAGATGATTAAAACTATAAATAAATAATAAAACATATTATGGAGATGATAAGATGAGTAAAATGCCCATGGTTTTTGTAGGACATGGCTCCCCAATGAATGCCATAGAAGATAATGAATTCACTAATGGCTGGAAGGAGATGTCTAAGAAGATTCCTAAGCCAAAAGCAATTGTTTCAATTTCAGCCCATTGGTATACAAAAGGTACCAAGATTATGAATGAAGAAAATCCGAAAACCATATATGATATGTATGGATTTCCTAAGGATTTATATGAAATTGTTTATAGTCCACCTGGTAATCCTATTTTGGCTAAAAGAGCAAAAGAGTTGATAAGTAGAGAATCTAATTATGATAATTCCTGGGGAATTGACCATGGAACCTGGTCTGTATTAGTTCATATGTATCCCCAAAGAGATATACCAGTTTTCCAACTAAGCATAGATTTAACTGCACCACCTGAAGGTCACTATCAAATAGGAAAGGAGCTAAAGTCTCTAAGAGATGAAGGTGTTCTCCTGTTTGGTACTGGAAATATCGTCCACAACTTAAGATTAATCCAATGGGATATGGAAAATAAGGGCTTTGATTGGGCTTATAAATTTGATGATTTTATAAAAGAAAATATAATAAATTCAAACCACCAAAACATAATAAATTATGAGAGTACATTTGAAAATTCTAGATTGTCAGTACCTATTCCAGATCATTTTAATCCTATTCTATATATTATAGGGGCTTCTGAAAAGGATGATAAGGTAACTATATATAATGATAGCTGCACTATGGGGTCATTATCAATGACTAGTTATTTATTTGAATTTAAGAGTTAGTAAAACATATATAAAAGGCTATTTCTTCAAATAGTCTTTTTTTAGTATCACTTTCATATAGAATCTTGTTTATTACCTAAATAGGGGTATTGACGGTGGATTTACTGTAAATGCTATAAAAGATATTATTAATATTAATAAGATTAAAATTGCTATTAAATAGTGATAAATTTTTATTTTAGAATATTGATATAGATGAAGGGCGAAAAATTGGGCTATAATTATACCTATAAAAAGTGAAGAAATATCTAATATTAAGGATTCAATCCCAAATGCCCCTGAATAAGTATAATGAAATGAAACAATAAATAGTGGACATATTATTAGAGATGTTGATGCTGAGTAAAACCATTTTGGAAGATTTATTTTATTGTCTTTAGACAGCATAAAATAAGATATAGTCCACCAGAGAATTGTTGGTAGAAAGGGGAGTTTTAGATGCTCCCATACGCTTTCATTCACAGGGGCAAAAAAACCTACAACTAACATCTTACCACTTAGATCATAAACAAAGTGCATAATACTTCCCAGGATACTGATAAACAATATTCCCCAATAAATTGATTTTGTTACGGAATCCTTTCTTTTAAAATCATCAAACATATTAACTCTCCTTAAGATTTTAGATATTAATTTAGTAATTAGTATACCCAAACTTTTGCATTAATCAGGCCTTAGTGATAAAAATAAAAGTTTAAAGGATAATCTAGAGATAATAGTATATGTAATTATACTTCTAAATATTGAATACATTTGTTTCTTTTGATAATATTAAGACAAGGCATTTTTTAGTGGGGGCTATTTGATTACCTAGAAAGGGTGAAAAAATGAGTTTCGATTTATCTTTAATACAGGATATTGTACAGAATTACGCAGAGGTAATCTCACAAGTATCCGGTGTAGATGTAGAAGTAGTAGATAATAAACTGTATAGGGTTGCAGGAACTGGTCTATATGCTGGTGAAATCAATCAGGATATGTCTTCTGAGGGCTATGTATATAAACATATTTTAAAAACTGGAGAGACAAAAATTATTTATTGCCCAGGAGAAGATATTCTTTGCACCAATTGTCCCAGACATAGCAATTGTGAAGAGACAATTGAAATTTCAATGCCAATTAAGGTAGAAGATGAGATAATTGGAATCATTGGACTAGTTGGAAGTAATAAAGAACAAAGGGATTTAATTCTACAAAATGAAAAACTATATCTTGAATTTATAAATCAGATATCATATTTCATTGCTTCAAAAAGCATAGAGCAGAAAGAAAAGGAAAATAGCTTGTCTATAATCTCCATTCTAAAAAGTGTAATGGATTTTTTGGAGCAAGGCGTACTAATTATAGGAAAAGAAAATATAATAACAAGAAGTAATGAAGGGGCTAAAAAGCAAATTGGACTATCGAATATTAATGGAAAGCCAGTTGAAATAATATATACAGGAGATGAGTTAAATAATTAATCAGAGTATAGATTAAGAGCAGATGGTAAAGAAATACTTATAATGGGTGAAGTTTATCCATTGGCAATGAAGGATAGTCAGTATAAAAATATACTTATATTTAAGAATGTAGATACAATACATTCTGATTTGTATGACCTAACCTCAAGTCCTAAGTCAATAGATGCAAAGACTATTATTGGAAACAGTGAAGAAACGAAAAAGATGCTAACTAGTATTAGGAAGTTAGCAAATACTAGTTCAACTGTTCTAATTACTGGTGAAAGTGGTACGGGTAAGGAAATGGTGGCTAGGGCTATTTGGAGAGAAAGTGATAGGAAAAATCAAAAGTTTATTGGTATAAACTGTGCTGCTATTCCTGAAACACTTTTAGAAAGTGAGTTGTTCGGATATGTTAAAGGTGCTTTTAGTGGAGCTGATCCAAAAGGGAGAATAGGTAAATTTGAACTTGCTAATAATGGCATAATATTCTTAGATGAGATAGGAGATATGCCAATATATCTACAGGCAAAACTACTAAGAGTACTTCAGGAAAGAACTATCACCCGTATTGGTTCAAATCAGATAATACCAATTGATGTACGAGTAATAGCAGCGACTAACAAGGACCTTAAGGGTATGATTGAAAAAAAGAAATTTAGAGAAGATTTGTACTATAGACTTAATGTTATTCCTATAAACATTTTACCCCTAAGAGAAAGAAAAGATGATATTGAAGAGTTAACTAATCACTTTATTAAAAAGTATAGCAGCTTACTTGGAAGGGCCTATAGCTATATTGAAGAGAGCACTATGAAACTTCTTATAAATCATTATTGGAGTGGTAATGTAAGAGAGCTTGAAAATACTGTTGAGTTTATGGTTAATATGATGGAGGGAGATGGAGTCTTAAATGATAAAACACTACCTGAAGACTTCTTCGAAGATGCACTAGAGGAAAAACCTACAAATGATAGCTCTATTAGGGTTATCCCTATAAGAGAATTAGAACTAAGAGAAGTACAAAAGGCATTAAATATCTTTGGAGATACTACAGAAGGTAAAAGAGATGCTGCTAAGAGTTTGGGAATAAGTTTGGCCACTTATTATAGAAGACTAGAAGAACTTGGAAGGGGATAACTTCTCAAAATGAGAATTCAATTTTAAAATTGAGAAAAAAATTAAGAGGAAAAAGAAAACCTTTTCCATTTAAAATCCAATTAAGACATCTATGAATTTAATTTATAGATGTTCTTTTGTTTTTTGTTGTGTATATCTAGCCTTTTAATAAATATAAATTAAATTTTCTTTTGCATTTAAAAAGTTGGCATGATAAATGCATTAATAAAGTATAGCAAAAGTTAATAGGAGGATAGATAAATGAGAGAAGAGTTTAAGTTAGTACACTTTGAACAAAAAGATAAGGACAAGTTTCCTTTAGATATGGTAAGTACTGAAGTTGCTAAGGAAGTTAAGAGCTTTCACGAAAGTTTTCCAATGTATACTGAAACACCATTAAGAGATATGAAAAATCTTGCTAAGGAAATTGGATTAGGCTCCATCTATGTGAAGGATGAATCCTACAGATTTGGATTAAATGCATTTAAAGTATTAGGTGGAAGTTATGCCATTGGAAAATATTTGGCAAATAAGCTAAATAGTAGTTTATCAGAATTACCATATGAAAAATTAATATCCCAAGAAGTGAAGAATCAACTTGGTGATATTACCTTTGTAACTGCTACTGATGGTAATCATGGAAGAGGTGTAGCCTGGACTGCAAATCAACTAAAACAGCACTCAGTAGTATATATGCCAAAGGGAAGTGCAAAGGAAAGACTTGATAACATCAAAGCAGAGGGAGCAGAAGCTTCAATTATGGACATGAACTATGATGAATGTGTTCGTTTAGCCAATAAGCAAGCTGAAGAGAATGGTTGGATAATGGTTCAAGATACAGCATGGGAAGGTTATGAAGACATTCCTACTTGGATTATTCAAGGATACTCAACTATGGGTTATGAGGCTTATGAACAACTTAGATCATTGGGAGAAGACAAACCAACTCATATATTCCTACAAGCAGGGGTAGGTTCCATGGCTGCAGCTATAACCGGATTATTCTCAGCTATATATGGAGAAGATAGACCAATAATTACTATTGTTGAACCAAATAAGGCAGACTGCCTTTATAGAACTGCTGAAGCCAATGATGGTGAACTTCGTATTGTAACAGGAGATATGGATACCATTATGGCAGGGTTAGCATGTGGAGAGCCTTGTACAATTGGTTGGGATATTTTAAAGGATTATGCAGATAATTTTATTTCCTGTCCAGACTTTACAGCTGCTGAAGGAATGAGAATCTTAGGAAACCCTCCAAAAGGAGATGAAAGAGTAATCTCTGGGGAATCAGGGGCAGCACCTTTTGGCTGCGTTGCTGAGATTATGACAAATGAAAGTCTTAAGTGGATGAAGGAAAAACTCCAATTAGATGAAAACTCAAAGGTACTTTTCTTTAGTACAGAAGGAGATACAGACAAGAAGAATTATTACGATATTGTTTGGAACGGGAAGTATCCAAGTTATGAAAAGAAGAACTTTTAGGGGTGAATAATATGTTAAATAAAGATAGAGCAGATAAAGTAATAGAATTATGCCAGGAATTGATACAAGCTCAAAGCTACTCTGGCCAGGAAGATAAGGTATCTCAAGCTTTAAAGAGGAACTTTGAAGAAATGGGTTTTGATGATGTAATAATTGATGGATATGGCAATATAATCGGCCATATTAAAGGGAGTATGCCAGGAAAGAAAATAGTATTTGATGGACATATTGATACAGTTCCTGTAACTAACCCTGATGAGTGGACATTCTCACCATTTGGTGCAGAAATTTATAATGGAAAGATCTATGGCAGAGGTGCTACAGATATGAAGGGTGCAGTAGCTGCTATGGCTTGTGCAGCAGCAAATTTTGCCCATGATACAAATAAGGATTTCGCAGGAGATATTTATGTAGCTGGTGTAGTCCACGAAGAATGCTTCGAAGGAGTTGCTGCCAGAGCTATTAGTGAAAGAATTCATCCTGACTATGTAGTTATAGGTGAAGCATCACAATTAAATCTGAAGATTGGACAAAGAGGTAGAGGAGAAATTATTCTAGAAACATTTGGAAAGCCTTGTCACTCAGCAAATCCTGAAAAAGGAATAAATGCAGTTTATAAGATGGCTGGGGTAATTGAAGCTATAAGAACTTTAAAACCAACACATCATGAAGTACTTGGGGATGGGATACTAGAACTTACAGATATTAAATCTAGTCCATATCCAGGAGCATCAGTAGTACCAGAATACTGTAGAGCAACTTATGATAGAAGATTATTGGTTGGTGAAACAAAGGAAAGTGTACTAGCACCAATAAATGAGCTGCTTGAAGAAATGATGAAAAAAGATCCACAACTTAAGGTAAAAGCTTCATATGCAGTAGGTAAAGAAATGTGCTATACAGGAAACGAAATTGAAGGTGAGAGATTCTTCCCAGGCTGGCTGTTTGATGAAAGTGAAGAATTTGTTCAGAATGTTCATAAAGAATTGAAAGATATGGGATTTAATCCTACAATTACCCAGTACAATTTCTGTACTAACGGTAGCCACTATGCAGGAGAGGCTAATATCAAGACTCTAGGTATGGGACCTTCAAGAGAAAATCTTGCACATACAGTAGATGAATACATTGAAATTGAGCAATTAACATCAGTAACTGAGTGCTACTATGGCATTATGAAGGCATTATTAAAGTAAGGTTATGGGGGTCTTCCCCCGTTTCCCATAGATAACAAAAAAATAGGAGGAATGAAAATGAATAGTATTCAAAGTACAGCTCTAATGGTTATTTTACTTTACATGGGAGCAGCAGTAGCAATAGGACTTTTTGTAACATACCGTAGCAAGAAAAAATCAGAAAAACAAAGTAATGATGACTTCCTTATGGCTGGTAAATCTCTTGGACCTTTAGTTCTTGCAGCTACACTATTTGCTGCAAATACAGGTGGTGCTAGTACAACAGGTATTGCAACAAACGTTTACAAATTTGGTTTATCTGCAGCCTGGTATGTAATAGCTGCAGGAATAGGATTCGTTTTAGTATCATTCATAGCGCCATATTTTAGAAGATCTTCATCTAGTACAGTTCCACAAATAATTGAAAAAAGATATGGAAAAGGTTCTCATATACTTACAGCTATAACTTCCATATCAGCTTTATTTATGGCTACCGGAGCTCAAATTATAGCTACTGCATCCATTATTAATGTAGTAACAGGGTATGATTTTAAAACAGCTGCAATTATTTCTACAATCGTTACAATAATCTATACAATGGTAGGTGGTTACAAGTCAGTAACAGCAGTAAACTTAATGCACGTTTTCTTTATTACAATTGGAATGACTATAGCCATGTTTACAGTAG
>CAZHLF010000004.1:20467-30005 GCA_964532845.1 uncultured Tissierella sp. | reverse complement strand
CTGAGGAAAGATTATTCCTGTATAGAATACAGCAATCTGAAACGTCCTGATCTTTCAAGCTATCTAAAATTATTTTATACTGATCTTTTATGTTTTTTACTTTGATTATATCTATAGGTTCTAAGAAATCATTGTCTGTGTAAATTTCCTTCTTGTATCTCTCTTTATTTGTCTTAATAAATTTATTGCAAATAGAGACAATATTTTTTGTTGAACGATAGTTTTTTTCCATAAAATACAATTTTCCATTATTAAATTCCTTATTAAACTCCAATAACCCCTTAGGGAATGCACCTCTAAATCCATATATGGATTGATCATCATCGGCAACTATGAATAGATTGTTCTTAGGACTGGCTAATAGCTTAATTATTGATAGTTGTATCTTTGAGGTGTCCTGACCTTCATCCAGCTGAAAATAATCATACTTATCCCTATATTTTTTTAGCAAGTAAGGATTATCATTTAGTATTTCCATGGAAATAGTAAGCATATCGTCAAAATCCAACAAAAAATTTCTTCTTTTATAATCCTCGTATATATTATAGATTTCAACAAAATTTTCTATATCTACCCTATTATTCTTTTTAAAACTATCTGGAGTGATCATCATATTCTTAATATAGCCAATTGAACTTAGCAATGAATCTAATTTCTCTTCTGTGATATGTTCTTTGTTTAGCTTTAAGAATATTGCTTTTAAAAGATTATACTTATTTAGCTCATTTTTATCATCTTCTATCAAACGATACGAAATCTTATTAATAAAAGAATATTCCTTGATTAAACTGAAACAAAAAGCATGAATAGTAGAGAACTTAACTATGGGACTTGGAATATGTGGGAATATAGTATTAAATCTTTCTTTCATGTCCATAGCAGAAGCCTTGCTAAAAGTAATTGAAAGTATCTTTTCAGGATTTACTCCTTGATTAGTTATTAAATTATAGGTCCTATGTATTAGGACAGTTGTTTTACCAGCACCAGGCACTGCCAACACCAAAGCTGGTCCATTTATATGATTAATTGCCTGATTCTGTTCAATACTTAATTTCAAATTAAACCCTCCAATAAATTCTTCTATAATTTTAACACAAAAGTACGCTAATATATAGCAAAATACTATTATTATCTAGAATTCGGGGTAATAATATATTATAATGAGGTTAGCACAAATTTTATAGGACTTTTGTTTGATATGAAGAGGATGGTTAGATGAGAAAGCAATTAAAGAATTTTGACGATTATTTTATTGAACTCTTAAATTCAAGAATAAAAGGTCCTAATCTTGACAAGTTTATGTATAGAGTAACTGATTTAGGTGGGGCTTTGTTTATTACTGTTTTTACTTTTTCACTTGTTCTATTTGGCAGTACTAATAACAAAAAGGTTGGGATTGAAGCTCTATTAGCTTTAGGGTTTACTCAAATTGTAGTTCATAGCTTAAAAAGGCTCTTAAGCAGAGAAAGACCTTATAAGATAATTGAACAACTTAATACCTTTGGAATTGATTTATCAGATTATTCATTTCCATCTGGGCACACTACAGCTAGTTTTTCATTAGCTACAACAATTGCTTTAAATATGCCCAAGGTGACAATATTAGTACTTTTTCTAGCTTTAATTATTGCAATCTCCAGGATTTATCTTGGAGTTCATTATCCTACTGATGTGGCAGCAGGAATAATTTTAGGCATAGGTGGGGCAATAATTGCCCATATGTATTTTTTAAAATACGTGGAGCAAATAGCAACATTCATTGGTATAAATTAAAAAGTATAAATATTTCAAGAGGGGGAGTAGCATATGATAATGACAAATTTTTTAAAAAGCAGAAAATCAACAAGAGAGTTTAGAAACAAAAAAATTAACCCAGAAATCCTTGATAAAATCAATGGTATTTTAAGAGAACTGGAGAATGAAATTGACTCTGGTGCAATAAAATTCAAACTATATGAGTATGGTGAAAATATATATAGTGGATTAAAGGGGTTAGCTGGTTATTCTGGAGTTATGATTGAAAGCCCTCACTATATTACATTGGATTTAAAGAAAAATGACGATAAAGACGTAATTTATAGTTCATATTATATGGAGAAACTTGTAACAGCATTACACAAATTTGACATAGCAACTTGTTGGGTAAGTGTATATCAGGTAGATCCAGAAAGAAGAAAGGCAATATTTGGAGACAATACTACAGAGGTAAATTTTGTTCTAGCCATAGGTTATGAAAAGAGGAAGAATCCATTTATACAGGAACAGTTTAGTGAAAGAATTTCTGTAGAAGAAATGGTATATTTTAAGGAACTAGGCAATAAAATAGATATGAATTATTTAGAAGACAGAGGTCTAGCTGATGTTTTCTTCTATTTAAGATTTGCCCCTTCCATTAAAAATAGCCAACCTTGGAGATTTATAGTGGGTGAGGATAAGATCCACTTGTTAGTTAAGTATGATGAAGGACAAAATCCGCCATTAATTGATGCAGGAATAGCAATGTACTACTTTGAGCAATTATCCTTGCTACAAGGAACAAAGCACAAATGGAAATTGCTTGATGGATTCTTACATGAAGGAGATACTAATTACAAATATATTGCAGAGTATCAACTTTAATTTCCGTTAGGATAAAAAAGTAGAGAGAATCTCTACTTTTTTTCTTCTTAAGAAGCTATTCTTGTGTTAGACTATATAGTAGTTTAGAGGTGTAATATGAGTGAGCGTAGACAAAAAAATTATATATTAATAGCTGAAAAATTCTACTCAGCTGGTGATTTGGAAAAGGCACTAGAGTTCTTCCAAAAAGCTCTTAATTATGAGGGAGAGCTTCATCTGGAGATTTTGTATGCAATTTCGGGGATTTATGAGCAGCTGGGTCAGGGAGATAAGGCTTTAGAATTTTATGAAAAGATTGTAGCTATTGACCCTAATGACCATGAAGCATTTATCTATATGGCTAATATTTATGACGAAGATGGTAATAAGAATAAGGCAATAGAATGCTTCAAAAGAGCAATAGAGATAGTTCCTGAGGACAATATAGCATATAATAATATAGGGTCTATTTATGAAGAAGCTGGAGAATATACCTTAGCACTTAAGTATATTAAAAAGAGTTTAGAAATAAATAGTGATTATTACAGAGCACTTTTTAATATGGGTGTAGTTTATTACAGAATAGGTGATAAAATAAAATCCATAGAATATTATAATAAGGCAAAGGAAATGAATCCGTATTATCATTATATTTACTTAAATCTATCAGCTTTGTACATTGAAGATGAGAATTATTTCCATGCTATAAATATTCTAACTGAAGGCATAGAATGTTGCCCAGAGGCATGTGATTTATATTATAATAGATCTTGTTGCTATTCTATACTTAAAAATAAGGAAAAATTATTGAATGATATGCAAGAAGCTATGGAGTTATGCCCAAATTTGGTACAATGGTATTTAACAGATTTTGATTTTGAGTTTTATAGAGATGATAGGGAGTTTAGTGAAACTCTAAATCATTTCATTAGGTAATAGGAGGAAATTAGTTTATGATTATTGTGAAGACAGAGGAAGAGATACTAAAGATGAAAGCAGCAGGAGAAATTCTTGCTGATGTTCACAAAGAAATTAAGAAGATTATTAAACCTGGTATAACTACTATGGAAATCGATGAATTCGTAGAGGATTATATTAAAAGAAGAGGAGCTACTCCGGAACAAAAGGGATATCATGGGTATCCATATGCAACATGTGCATCTATAAATGATGAAATTTGTCATGGTTTTCCAAGCAATAAGCCTTTAAATAATGGGGACATCGTTGCAATAGATATGGTTGTTAACCTTGATGGATGGCTTGCGGATTCAGCATGGAGCTATGCTGTTGGAGAAGTTTCCCAAGAGGCTCAAAAGTTATTGGATGTAACCAGAGAAGCATTATATATTGGTATAGAGCAGGCTGTTGTAGGCAATAGAATTGGTGATATATCTGCAGCTATTCAAAAGTATGTGGAAGACAACGGATTTTCTGTTGTAAGAGATTTTGTAGGTCATGGAATAGGTAAATCTATGCACGAAGATCCACAGGTACCTCATTATGGAATTGCAGGCAGAGGAGCTAGACTTACTGAAGGTATGGTAATTACCATTGAGCCAATGGTTAATGCAGGAACTTGGAGACTAAAAGTAGATGACAACCAGTGGACTGCAAGGACCCTTGATGGTAAGTTATCTGCACAATATGAGCATACTTTGGCTATAACTAAGGATGGACCGGTAATAATAACTGATCAGGGTGAAGTAGAATAATTTAATTCCAATACTAAAATGGGGGATTTTATGATAAGTTCCGTTGAATTAATATTAAGACTTTTTTTGTCAGCCTTAGTTGGAGGTTCCATTGGGATTGAAAGGGAAGTAAGTAATCGACCTGCTGGTTTAAGAACCCATATTTTGGTTAGCGTAGGTTCTACTTTGATTATGCTAGTTTCTATTTATGGATTTAATGGTGTAGGGGATCCAGCCAGACTTGCAGCACAGGTTGTAAGTGGTATAGGTTTTCTAGGTGCTGGAACCATAATGAGAACTGGAAATAGTATTAAAGGTTTAACTACTGCAGCCAGCCTTTGGGTTTGCTCAGGTATAGGCCTTGCAATTGGAGCAGGTTATTATACTGGAGGAATAGTTACTGCAGTTATAGTGTTACTATCCTTGATTTCACTTCAATCAGTAGAACAAAGGGTAAGTAAAAGCTCTTATAAAAGTCTTCAGATTGAGGCATATGAAAGGCCAGGTCTTATAGGAGAAGTTGGAACATTGTTGGGAAGATATTATATAACTATTAAGGATGTGAATATCTCTGAGGGTGATGAAAATGATCAAGGAGATCTTATTGTACTTAATTTTTTAGTTAAAATTCCAAATAATTTAAAATTAAATATGGTATTAAAAGAAATTTATGAGGTTGATAGGGTTACAAATCTTGTGTTTGATGGTAAAATAATACCTAGAAAAGAAACACTAAATTAAAATTTTAGGAGAGTTCTATGAAAGCATTAAAAATATTTGTTTTAGGTTTGGCTATTATGCTTGCCATAACTGGATGTACAAAAGAAGACAATAATACAGAAATTCAAGAAGAAATAGGAGGAACTGATTTGCAACTAGAACAATTACAATTACCAAAACAAGGTGAGGAAGTAGCAGTTATAAGTACTAATTATGGGGATATAAAGGTAAGATTTTTCCCGGAAGTAGCACCAAAAGCTGTAGAAAATTTTAAGACTCACGCGAAGGATGGATATTATAATGGAGTAACTTTCCATAGAGTAATGAATGAGTTTATGATTCAAGGTGGAGATCCACAAGGAACAGGCAGAGGTGGAGAAAGCATTTGGGGTAAGCCTTTTGAAGATGAGTTTTCAGTAGATTATAGAAATTTCAGAGGAGCTTTATCCATGGCTAATGCAGGTCCTGGAACAAATGGCAGTCAATTCTTTATAGTTCAGAAGACAGATACTGAAAAGGATATAATAAAGCAAATGAGGGATGCAGGAGAGGCTAAGGGATATCCAAAAAACATAGTAGATGCATATGAAGAGCTTGGAGGAACATTCTGGCTGGATGGAAAGCATACAGTATTTGGTCACGTATATGAAGGTATGGATGTAGTAGATAAAATTGCAGCTGTTAAGGTGGATGGAAACAGCAAACCTCTTGAGCCAGTAGTAATGGAAAAAGTAGAAATAGTAGAATATAAATAAGGATAGGTAAGAGGTAAGAACTAAGAGGTAAGAGTTGTAAACACCTTAAGATTTACTAGTCGTAGGTTATCTGCTATTAACTAAAACCCTAGATACTTTGAACGGAAAATTCCACTCAGAGATTCTAGGGTTATTTATTTGTAAATTCTTAGTTCTTAACTCTTAATTCTTAGCTATCTTTACTTCTGCCATTTTGTAAATCTCGCCTCAAGTGCTGCAATTATTTTATACATGATTGCTGATATAAATCCAAGAACTGCTACATTCATTAGAACTAAATCCAATCTGAAAACCTGCATTCCATAGACTATTAGATATCCTAGACCAGCCTTTGATACCAAAAATTCTCCAACAATTACTCCTACCCAGGATAGCCCAATATTTACCTTTAGAGTACTTATTAAATCTGGAATAGAAGAGGGAATTACGATTTTAGATAACATCTGGAACTTACTTGCTCCAAATGTCTGAAGCAGTTTTAACTTATCGTCATCTACAGTTTTATAAGATATAAACATATTCATTATAGTAACAACTATAGAAACTGATATAGCTGTGACTATAATTCCTTTAAAACCTGCACCAAAAAGAATAATAAATATTGGTGCAAGTGCAGTCTTAGGTAGGCTGTTTAATACCACTATATATGGATCCAAGACTTTTGCCAAAAAATCCGACCACCACAGCATAATGGCAATTATTACTCCCAACAGTGTTCCCAACCCAAAGCCTATTATAGTTTCCATTAGGGATATACCCAAATGGTAAAAGAGATTGCCATTTTTCACAAAATCAAGAAACAGGGTCCATATTGCTGAAGGGCTACTGGTAAGAAAGGTATCAATCCAGTTTAGCCTTGCAGATACCTCCCATATAAATAATAGAAATATTAATAACCCAATTTGAGTATAAAAGACCCTTCTATTTTTCTTTTTTACACCTTTAATATATTCTAAATGATGGGCGGAAAAGTTATTGGACATGAACATCAAGCTCCTTCCATATCTTATTGAAATAATGTCGGAATTCAGGAGCCTCTCTTAATTTAATTGGGGATCTGTTTTCATCACAGGACAAATTTATTTCAATAATTTCCTTTACAGTACCTGGTCTGTTGCTCATAATAACTACTCTATCGCATAGACTAATGGCTTCGGCTATATCGTGTGTAACTAAAATCGCTGTTTTTTTCTTTTCTCTTAATATTAGCCCTATTTCATCTGAAATTGCTAACCTTGTTTGATAGTCTAAGGCAGAGAAAGGCTCATCTAAGAGTAGAATGTCAGGCTTTAACAGTAGAGTCCTAATTAAGGCCACTCTTTGTCTCATACCTCCAGATAACTGATAGGGGTAAGAATACATAAATTCACCCAGACCATAGTTTGTTAACATCTCTTTGGCTTCCATGAGGGTATCTGGATTTAAATTTCCCTGAACCTGCAAACCTATAACTACATTATTTAAAATATTTCTCCAGTCAAATAGCTGGTCCTTTTGAAACATATAACCAATACTCTTTAAAGGGGACTTAACAAGTTCACCATTAACATGGACTCTTCCATTAGATGGCTTTATAAGCCCTGCAATTATGGATAATAAAGTAGATTTCCCGCATCCACTTGGTCCAACAATGCCAACTATTTCTCCTTCATGTATATCCAATGTTAGCTCCTTAATAGCTAGAGTTTCAGCTTCTAAAGTATGGTAAAGCATATTGATATTTTCAAGTTCAACAACTATTTTTTTAGCCATAAGATCACTCCCGATAAGAATTCATAGTTCATATTATTCTAGATGGATTACATTGGTGAAGCACAAGTAAAATTACCCATGATTATATTATTTCTTTTCATGCTTTTCTTTTAATTTTATATGTAATATTAGGACTTAAAATGGTATAATAAATAGGTTGATAAAAGGAGGTATAAACTTGCATCAGTACAAAGGAAAATTAATTATTCATACGGGATCAATGTTCTCTGGTAAAACATCTAGCCTTGAAAAGGATGTTAAGAGATTTAAAATAGCAGGATATAACACTTTGGCATTTAAACCTGCAGTAGACACAAGATATGCAACTTCAGAGATTATCTCACATGATAAGACATCACTGGAAGCTATATTGGTAAAGGATATTGGTGAAATAACCGAGTTTTGTAAGAACTCCAATCCAAATGTAGTAGCTATAGATGAAGTTCAGTTTTTAGGTGGTAACATAGAAGATATAATCAAAGGGATTAAGGATATGCTCCAAAGGGAAGTGACGGTTATACTAGCAGGCCTTGATATAGACTTTTCAGGCGAACCTTTTGAGGTATTAAAAGAGTTAATGCCAATTGCTGATTATCTTAACAAGCATCATGCAGTATGTGTTAAATGCGGTACAGATGCTTGGGTTAGCCATAGAAAAACTAAAGATACAGAAAGAGTTGTAATTGGTGCATCAAAGGAGTACGAGCCTTTATGTAGAAAATGTTTCCTTGAAGAGAAGAGGAAAGAGGAATTAATTGTAAATAAAAATCAAGTTAGTTTTGAAGATTTATAAAGAGTATTTAATAACGAGTATTTAAGGAGGCCAAGCCTCCTTTTTTTCTTGTGAAAACAAAAAGGGCGTTTTGGATTTTTCCAAAACGTCCTTGTTTTTTTAAAGTACTCTAACTCCGTATGAGAAGTGATTTATATAGTATGATTCACTTAAGCTTGATATTACAACTCCACCGCTTCTAACTGAGCTTGCATGAATGAACTGTCCATTCCCCATATAAATTCCTACATGGCTAGGACCCTTCTTATAAGTATTTGAGAATATTACTAAATCACCAGCTTGTAATTCAGCTTTACTAACTCTTGTACCTGCTGTGGCTTGTCCAGTTGTTGCTCTAGGAAGGGTGATACCATGTTGCTTAAATACATAGGATGTAAATCCAGAGCAGTCAAATCCTTTTGGTGTTGAACCACCAAATACATAAGGGACTCCCATATATTTTTTACCTGTTTCGATGATATTTGCTGCTAAAGAACGATCTGCACCTCTTGTAACTTCAGGAAGTTTGATTCCTCTTCCAGTTAGAGCCAAATTTAATGAATCAATTGTTCTAAGACCTGCAATACCATCAGGTATTAGACCTTGGCTTTCCTGAAAAGCCTTTAGTGCTTCTTCTGTCTGAGTTCCAAAATAGTCAGTTGTATTGTCAATTACTAACAAACCTAATCCTTTAAGTGCTTCTTGTAAAAGCTTAACATCGTTTCCTGTATCCTTTAATGTAAGTGCTCTTTCAAAAGTCAGTGCTTTAATGTTATTTTCAGGGGCTTCGGTTGTTACTTCTGGTGCTATTTCCACAATTTGAATCTCTTTGTCAGCTGTAGTTGTCTTTTCCTTTAATGCCATTAGGGCTTCAAATGTAGTTATATCAAAAATTCCATTAATCTCTATGCCTTGTGAAATCTGGAATGCTCTTACTGATTGTTCAGTAAGGTCTCCATAATATGTAGTTGTACTATCTAGACTAAATAGTCCAAAATTCCTCAATTCTTCCTGCAAAACTGCAACATCCTGATGATCCATGCCTTTTTTAAGTTCTTGGTCTCCTAATACTGCAAGGGCTGGAGTTGTTGAAAAAGTCATAATTCCAGATAATGCAAGAGCCAAAGTTGTGCCTCTTATGGCTTTGGTTTTAAACAAATTAAAACCTCCTTATTGATTTGATTTTACTTGTCCACCTTAGTATATCCAATATCAACTTCAATTTCAAGTACAAGTTGTAACTTTTTTGT
>CAZHLF010000004.1:17360-20457 GCA_964532845.1 uncultured Tissierella sp. | reverse complement strand
TGGAACTAGTCTAATGCGCTATTTTTCAACAAAAAAGATGATGTCAAATTTTGACATCATCTAAATAAATTTAGCTTAACTACCTAAATTCAATATCTCCAGATGAAGTGTTTATTTCCATCAACTTTTCACCTGAACCTATTTTAATTTCATAATTATCTCTATTGTTTTTAGTTACAGAGATATCACCAGAATAGTGAAAATCTCCTGATGAAGTATTTATCTCTCCACGGTAGCTTTTGCCACTAACATCTTCTAATCTTACATCCCCGGAGCTGGTATTGATATTGATGTTTCCAGTTGAGGAATCTAATTTAAAGTATACATCACCAGAGCTGGTATTTGTCTGCAAATCACCATGTATAGCATTAGTTTTTATATTTCCAGAGGATGACGTTAAGCTAACATTATTAGCACCTATTTCACCAAGAATCATATCCCCAGAGCTTGTTGAAATCTGGATTTCTTTTCCAATGAGTTTGTCAGAAGAAATATCACCTGAGGAGCTAGTAATTTGGTAATTACCTCCAAAATTACTTGGGATAAAAATCTGAAGTTTAACAGTAGAATCCGTAACAGAATAGCTAAATCCATCAATAACCAATCGAATATCTAGCTTAGAACCATTTTTATCAACTTCTAGTTCAGGAGTAACATTTGCTCTTAATCTTCCAGAGTATTTAATTCTTACATCTTCTCTATCCTCTAAAGTAAGGTCAATGTCCACGAAGGGTGAAGAAACCGAAATATCCTCTATGCCTATTATTGATTCAAATTTTTCTTCATCTAGAGTTATACTAGAGAGTTTACTATTTCCAAACAAGTTCCAACCCCAACCACTACTATTTCTGCCATCTTCAATTCCAATTTCACCAGGGCCAACTATTACCTTATTCTCACCATCTACAACCTTTATACCATCCCAGCCTACAATCACATGGCTATCACCGTCACGTACTTCAACTCCATCAATTCCCACTTTTACTAAGGAATCTCCAGTATTTACATCGATATTTCCTATATCAAAATTTCTAAAGCTAGAAAAACTAAAATTATCATTATATATTAGCGAGTAAAAACCAACACCAAATCCCACCAACATTATTCCTATTAATATAAAAACAAGGTTTCTAATTTTCATCATCACACCTCCTATTTATTTACCAATTCTACATTCCATCTAACGTACTTTCGTATTAAGATAAACAAATGCTTTATAATAAATGCACCAAGTATTAAAATCAATAATCCTAAAGCACCTAATCCAAAGCCTAATCCTAGGGTTGTTAATATATGTGGACTATTTCCTACAAATACAAATGGAAGCCTTAAAATCATACCTAAACCTCCAAAAGCAAAGCCTATTCCCATGCCTAAGAATCCAACAATTATACCAAATAAAGCCATTGCAGGAGCAAACAATACTACGATATTTACAATTACTAAGAGTAACCCCATAATAAATTTTCTGCTATTGTCATTGGAAGGGGAGGAGGTGGTTCTTTCTGTATATTGGTTAGTCTTTTGGTTTAGCCTATAACCTGCAGCTACTTCTCTTGGATCCCCTAATTCATGTGATATTTCTTCTTCTGATTTTCCTTTAGATATTCCAATTTGAAAATGCTCTTCATAATCTGATAATATATCCTCAAGCTCTTCGACAGGTAATCCTTGTAAAGCTATTTTTAATTTGGTTAAATAATCTTTCGTATTCATGATACATCTCCCCTTAATATTTTATTAACCCCATCGATAAAGCTTTCCCATTCTAATTCTAGCTCTTCGTAAACTTCCTTACCACGCTCAGTAAGCTTATAGTATTTTCTGGGTGGACCACCCTGTGATTCTTCCAAATAGGTGGTAACATACCCCTCGGTCCTGAATCTTCTCAAGAGGGGATATATGGTTCCTTCTGAAATATTTACATAATCAGAAATTTTTTCAACCAATTCATACCCATAAAAATCTTTCTTATGGAGCAAGGAAAGAACACAAAGCTCCAGAACACCTTTTTTAAATTGAATATTCATAAGCTTCTCTCCCTTAATTAATATGCTTAGTTTAAAGAAATAATAAAAATTTTACCTTTACAACTATAATATAGCATACAGTACCTTTTAATGCAAGGTACTGTATTAAAAAATGTACTATTTTTTACATAAAAATGGTGTATACATACTTTTATAAAAAAGTCTGTATACACCCAAGTTAGTATTCTAATTATTTACTCTCAAAACTCAAACCTTCTCTGTGCAAACCAACACTTAATACAATTCCAATACAGATTAAATTGGCTAACTGATAAGTTCCACCATGGCTTAAGAATGGAAGAGGAATTCCTGTTATTGGCATTAAGCCTATTGTCATTCCGATGTTCTCCCATATATGGAATAAAAACATGGCTGCAATTCCTATACACATTAAGGACCCAAATAAATCTGTACTATTCTTACCTATTTTAATAAACCGTTGGATCATTATAAAATATAAAAAGATTAAACCAACACCACCAATAAATCCCAACTCTTCTACTAACACTGCAAAGATAAAGTCTGTCTGTTTTTCTGGTATATAATTATACTGTGTATAGGAGCCTTTAAATAAACCCCTTCCAAATAACTTACCGCTACCAATAGCTACTTTTCCCTGGATTGCTTGATACCCTGTACCTGTAGGATCTCTTTCAGGATACAGAAAATTAAATACTCGATTTTTCTGATAATCATCCAGCTTTAACCAAAGAACTGGAAGGCTAAGTAAACCTGCGACCAGTGCTATACCTATGTATTTCCACTTAACTCCTGCAATAAATAGCATTGCAGCTATGAAAAATATAAAAACCATTGCAGTTCCTGCATCTGGTTGTAGCAGTATTAAAATAACTGGGAAAAACGCAAATGCTAATACCTTTATTAATGTAAAAGGCATATTTATAGTTTCCTTGTTATTATCTATATATTTAGCCAGGGATATAACTAGTCCAATCTTTACAAATTCAGAAGGCTGAAATCCAAAGCTACGTATATATAGCCATGATTTTGCACCCCATTGTTCATCACCAGTTCCAAATAATAGTACTGCCATTAAAAGGCCAATA
>CAZHLF010000004.1:12837-17350 GCA_964532845.1 uncultured Tissierella sp. | reverse complement strand
GGTATATACATTTTTCCCAGGAACTGATAATCCATTAAAACCAAAAACAATACAGCTACAAAGCCTATAATAGTTGCGATAGCCTGTGTTTTTACAAATCTAGTGCTGTTATAGCTTAAAGTTGCAGATGATAAGGCTATAAGGCCAAATATACATAGTAGGATTACGGTAAATAATAATATAAAATCAAATTTCTTAAAGGATTTTTTTCTAAGGTTAAACATTTTTCTCTCTTTTCTAGTTATAGTTCTAAATAATTCCAGCCTAGACGAAACTGCTTGCAGGAATCTCAATTCCGCTTAAATGAGGTGGATGGTTTAAACACCACAACAAGGCATTAATCATAAAATAAGTGGGATAATCTCACCTCATTATACCACATATGAAACCAATTAAAAGGTTAAAAAATAGTTACGATATGGTATTATTATATTATGAAAAACTATATAATTCAAAATGCAAAAAAATTAAATATTGATATGATTGCCTTTACTGATAGCGAGCCTCTATATAATTTAGAGGAATACTTAAAAAGAAGAAAAGAAAAAGGTTATACTACAGATTTTGAAGAGGATGATTTACAAAAGAGAATAGATCCAAAGAGAACTATGGAAAATTGTAATTCCATAATAGTTCTTGCCTTATCATACAATGTTGATTTTAAGCCTATATCAAAATTTAAATTTAAAGGAAGTCTTTCAAGGTCTTCTTGGGGTGAAGATTATCATAGAGTACTAAAAAGAAAAATTGAAGAGTTAATAGCTGAAATTAAAAAAATACAAGATTTTGAATATAAGTACTATGTAGATACAGGACCTCTTGTAGATAGAGAGCTGGCTCATAAAGCCGGTATTGGATATTATGGTAAGAATTGCAGCATAATAAATGATGAATATGGTTCATTTATATTTATTGGATATATTATGACCGATTTAAATATCTCTCCAGATAAGGGATATATAGAAAGTAAGTGTGGAGATTGTGAGCTATGTTTAAAAGCATGTCCTACAAATGCTCTTGAAAACCCTTATATACTAAATCCCAAGAGATGCATCTCATATCTAACTCAGACTAAGGATGAAATAGCTTTGGATTTAAAGAATAAAATGGGTATAAAGATATATGGTTGTGATACTTGTCAGTTGGTTTGCCCAAAAAATAAAGGTGTAAAGAGGTCCATCCATAAAGAATTTATCCCTGACAAGACTTCAGGGGCAATAGATATTGAAGAGTTGCTTAAAATGAGCAATAGAGAGTTTAAGAACAAGTATGGTCATATGGCAGGAAGTTGGAGGGGGAGAAATACTCTAAGGAGAAATGCTCTTATAGCTTTGGATAATATTTTGAACAAAGATAACAAAGATGATATAGAAGAGCTTTTAAAACAAAATATTTAAACTTAATGATAGTTATTTCTAAATTATGGTATAATTATTTTTGGAACATGATTAATATCTAAGTAGTTGGGAGCAATTATTAATTGCTTTTAATATTACGAATAGGAAAGTCCTACTATTTAAATCTTCAATCTAAGGACTTTTCGTCAATGAGTAACAAGAAAAGCTACATATAACGCTTCTTTAGAAGCTTTTCTTATTATTTACCTAAAAAATACTAGGAGGCGTTTAATTTGTCAAATGTTCATGAGCTAGGTTTTTTAAAGGAAAAAATTCAGGAATTAAAGGATCAGGGAGTATATAGAAAGCTTCCTGTGTTAGAAACTGCAAGTGGAGCTGAAGTAATTCTAAATGGCAAGAAGGTTATAAACCTATCTTCAAACAATTATTTAGGCTTTGCAAACCATCCAAGGCTTAAAAATGCAGCAATTGAAGCAGTTGAGAAATATGGAGCAGGAGCAGGTGCAGTTAGAACTATTATTGGAAACATGGATATTCATGAAGAGCTTGAGAGAGTTTTGGCTCAATTTAAGAGAGAAGAAGCAGCCTTCATATATCAATCAGGATTCAATTGCAATGCTGGTACAATACAGGCTGTAACAGAAGCAGGGGACATTATAATCTCTGATGAATTAAATCATGCATCTATTATAGATGGTTCAAGGCTTTCCAAAGCTGCTAGAGGAATTTATAAGCACTCTGATATGGATAGTCTAGAAGCAATCCTTAAAGAAAGCAGAGATAAGTATAAAAACATTTTAATCATAACTGATGGAGTATTCAGTATGGATGGGGATATAGCAAAGTTGCCTGAAATAGTCCAATTGGCTGAGAAGTATGAGGCTATGACTTATGTAGACGATGCTCATGGTTCTGGAGTTTTAGGAGAAAGTGGTAGGGGTACTGTTGACCACTTTGGACTTCATGGAAGAGTTGATTTTTCAATAGGAACACTTTCCAAGGCTATAGGAGTAGTAGGTGGGTATGTAGCAGGCTCGAAAACCATGTATGAATGGTTAAATCATAGAGCAAGACCCGTATTATTCTCAACATCACTACCACCAGCAGCAGTTGGAGCAATAATAGAAGCTATAAAGATGCTAATGGAATCAACAGAGTATACAGATAGACTTTGGGATAATTCCCGATACTTTAAAGAAAAACTCGGTACACTTGGTTTTAACACAGGTCATAGTGAAACACCAATTACTCCTGTAATTATTGGTGATGAGGCTAAGACAATGGAATTTAGCAAGAAACTCCTAGAAAAGGGAGTATTCGTATCAGGAATAGTATTCCCTACAGTTCCAAAAGGAACAGGAAGAGTAAGATGTATGGTAACTGCAGCCCACAGTAAGGATCAACTAGACGAAGCAGTAAGAGTATTTGAGCTAGTTGGAAAGGAAATGGGAATTATAGGATAGTGAATAACTAATAGTGAATAGTGAATATTTGAAAATCAAAAGATAAAAAATTGGAACGACCTTGGTCGTTCCTTTTAAATGATATGGCTACAAGACTTGTTATTCCGGGACTGAGAGGAATCTCAGGACGAGACCTAATAGATAGACCCTATTAAAAATTATTCACTATTCACTCTTCACTATTAACTGTATTAATATTGTAACTATATTTTTTACATAATATAGTCTAAAATAAAGATACTACTCTTAATATATATAGAGGTGAGAAAATGATAATAGGTGCTTGTACTTTTAAATTGAATATCTTCGAATCAGATTCTCTTAAGGATAAAAGACATATTATTAAGAGCTTGATTGGTAAGCTTCAATCAAGGTTTAATATATCCATTGCAGAGGTGGACTTAAATGACAGCTGGCAATCATCCATCATAGGATTTGCTTGTGTTACAAATGATACACAGCATGCAAATCAAATAATATCCAATGTTATGAAATTTGTTGATGGTGATGGTAGGGTTGAAATTGTTGATTATACTATAGAAATACTTTAGGTGATAAAATGAGAAAAAAACTAACGAAAAAAAATGCTAAAATTGTCCTGGAAAAATTATTGGAACTATATCCAGATGCTAAGGCTGAGTTGGATTTCACAACTCCTTTTGAGCTTTTAATAGCTACAATTCTTTCAGCTCAGTGTACAGACGTACAAGTAAATAAAACTACAGCTGTATTATTTAAAAAATATAAAACTCCTCAGGACTTCATACAACTATCAGAAGATGAATTGGGAGAAATGATTCATAGCTGTGGATTCTACAATACTAAAAGTAAAAATATTCTTGCAACCTGCCATATTCTAATGGGAGAGTATAATGGACAGGTTCCTGATAAGATAGATGAGCTGATAAAATTACCGGGTGTTGGTAGAAAGACAGCAAATGTAGTTGTAAGCAATGCTTTTGGTGTGCCTGCAATTGCAGTAGATACACATGTTTTTAGAGTATCCAATAGAATTGGACTAGCTAATAGTGACAATGTAGTTGATACGGAGAAAGACCTTATGGGTATAATAGATAAAGAGATGTGGACAAAAGCACATCATCTTTTAATTTTTCATGGAAGAAGGATTTGTAAAGCTCGCAAACCACTTTGTGAGAAATGTCCAATAACAGAGTATTGTAATTTTTTTAGCTAGAGAGGTGAAGTCGATGAAAAAGGCATTATTTATTATTATTCCAATTGTACTAATTCTAGGAGGAGTCCTAGGTGGGGCATACTATATTTATGAAAACACTATAAATATAAATACAATATATTCTGGTATTACTATAGATGGATATGAGGTATCTGGTAAAACTAAGAATGGAGCTATTGAATTCTTAATGGGACAAAAAGAGATAGAAGATATGGATAGATCCATTAACTTTTTCCATGAGGATTATAACTATGAAGTTACTTTAAAGGATTTTGGATATACCTATGATTATGAAAATGCAGTGGATAAAGCATATGAGCTAGGTAGACATGGAAATCCCTTTGTAAGGTACAAAGAAATAAATGAACTAAAAAATTCAGGTTTTGATATTTCCCTTGAACCGGAATATGATAGGGATCTTGTTTTAAAAATAGTTGATAAAATAGAAGATGATGTAAATCAAGAAAAAAAGGATGCTACCTTTGATTTTAATGGTG
>CAZHLF010000004.1:2233-12795 GCA_964532845.1 uncultured Tissierella sp. | reverse complement strand
AAGTAACTGATGATATGGATGGTAAATCAGTAGTTAAAGGTGATTTGATTAATTTAATTGTAGACAATATTTATGAACTTAAGGATATAGAAATACCAGTGGAGATTGAAGCTCCCAAGGTTACAAAGGAATTATTAGCTAGAATTAATGGTGTTATAGGTGAGTTTTCTACTTCTTTTAAAGGTAGTTCATCAGGGAGAATTCAAAATATTAGGCAAGCATCAAAATCAGTTAGCAATCTTCTTTTACTACCAGGTGATGAAGTTTCCTTCAACGAAACAGTAGGACCTATTAATCAAAGTACGGGTTTTACAGAAGCTCCAGTTATTTTAAATGGTGAGTTGACTCCAGGACTTGGTGGAGGAGTTTGTCAATCATCTACAACATTATATAATGCGCTATTATTAGCAGACGTATCAATAGTAGAAAGACATCCTCATTCAATTGCAGCTTCTTATGTACCAAGAGGAACTGATGGAGCAGTAGCAAGAGGATATCTTGATTTGAAGTTTAAAAATGACTATGATTTTCCAATTTATACTCAGTCAAAGATTATAGGTGATAGAATTTATTTCCAAATATATGGAGATACTAAGGCAAAGGATTATACTGTAAAAATAGAGCCTGAGCTAATAGAAACCCGTCCATATAATGTAAGAGAAATATTTGATGAAACTGTAGCTCCAGGAACACGAGAAATGCAGCAGGAAGGCAGAACAGGGTATAAGGTAAGAACTTTTAAATCTATTATCAAGGATGGTAAGGTAATAGAGAGAAAGCAAATAACATTTGATTACTATAGAGAAAGGGACTTTATCTATAAAGTGGGACCAGCACTTCCAGTATCCCAAACCCCAGAGACATCAGTACCAGTTGATTCTATGGACCCAATAGAAGCCCCAATTGATGAAGATACAGAGGTAATAGATGTGTTACCATAGTAAAACAACAATGCCCGCATTAATATGCATGTGAAATAACGTTATTTTCTGTGTAACTTGAATTGTATTTAATTTTGTGTTAGTATATATACTTGTTAAAGAAAAATGAAAACTTAATATGATTAGGTGCTCCTAGGAGCTTAAAAGGGAAAGTGGTAAAAGCCACTACAGCCCCCGCTACTGTAAATGAGGACGAAACCAACAATACCACTGGATTAATCTGGGAAGGTGTTGGGAGTAGGTTGATCCATGAGTCAGGATATCTGCCTAATTTAAATACTCGGAGGGAGAGGTGAAAATCCACTATTTTATCGCTTATTAGACTTATCCTTCGGGATAAGTCTTTTTTATGAGAAAAGGGAACCGACCCCTTTTCTCATTGGACAAACATTATTATTAATTATTAATTTTTAATTAAAATTTAGGAGGAATATAAATGTTCAGTACAAAAAGAATAGCTCTAATGATGGCTATATTAGTTTTATCAATTGCAATAGTAGGGTGTGCTCCAAAGGATAAAGCCCCAGCAGAAACCCCAGCAGAAACCCCAGCAGAAACCCCTGTAGAGACAAAGTCTTTAACTGTAGTAGATGATTTTGGCAGAACTGTTACATTAGAATCAGCACCTGAAAGAATCATTTCATTAGCTCCAAGTAACACTGAAATTCTTTATGCCTTAGGCCTTGGAGATAAGGTTGTGGGAGTAACTACATTTGATGATTACCCTGCTGAGGTATTAGAGGTTGAAAAAATAGGTGATTATAACGGAATTAATCTAGAAAAAATAATTGAGCTACAACCAGACTTGGTAATAAACTATGGGCCTGGAAATGAAGAGGAAAATGCTAGACTTGATGAAGCAGGAATTAACTATATTGGTTTTATGCCTGAAACAGTTGATGCAGTAATGGAAACGATAATTAACATCGGTACTATTACTGGAAAAGATGCAGAAGCTGAAAAGTTAGTAAGTGAGTTAAATGCTAAAAAAGATGAAATTTTATCTAAAATTGAAGGAACGGAGAAAAAGACAGTTTTCTATGAAATATGGCATGAACCACTTATGGCAGCAGGCCCAGGATCATTCTTCAATGAGTTGATAACATTGGCAAATGGAGAAAATATTGCAGCTGATGCTGATGGTGCTTATCCTCAATATGATATGGAACAACTAGTAGAAAGAAATCCACAAGTATATTTAACATCAAGGGATATGCCTGAAAAGACTGAAGAATCAATTATAGCTAGACCTGGATTTGAAAGCATTGATGCTGTAATAAACAAAGAAGTTTATGTACTTGATGGTAATATTATGTCAAGACCAGGACCAAGAATCATTGAAGCATTAGAATTAGTAGCAAAGGCAATTCATCCAGAAAAGTTCTAAAAAAGTTGGGATAATATGAAACGAAAAAATAATAAAACTAAGTACGGACTTAGTATAGCTTTATTATCATTGGTACTTGTTTTATCAATTGTAATATTCACAACAATTGGTTCTGCAAATATTAATGTAGGGGATACATTTAGAATAATAGGTTCTAAAATACCCCTATTAAGAAATTTAATAGATATATCAGATATAGGAAAATCACAGGTTTCAATTATATGGAGCATAAGACTTCCAAGAGTACTCCTAGGAGTATTGGTAGGTGCCAGTCTATCAATAGCTGGCGCTTCCTTTCAAGGGATGTTTAAAAATCCCATGGCAGATCCATATGTAATAGGAATATCATCAGGAGCTGCCCTTGGAGCAGCTCTTGCCATAATTCTTAAGTTGAATTTCAATGTATTAGGATTCTCATCCATATCCTTTTTTGCATTTATTGGTGCATTAACAGCAGTAACTCTTGTATATAATATTGCTAAAGTTAAAAATCAGGTTCCTGTTACAACACTACTTTTGTCCGGAGTTGCAATAGGCCAGTTTTTCACAGCCCTTATGTCATTTTTAATGGTAATTTTTGATAAAGACATGAACAAAATAATATATTGGACAATGGGGAGTCTTTCTGGAAAAGGTTGGGCGCCCATCACTAAAATATCAATTCCAATATTCATATCCATAATAGCAATGAATTTTTTTGCAAGGGATTTAAATATTATGTTAACAGGAGAGGACTCAGCAAAGAGCTTGGGAGTTAATGTTGAAAAAACCAAAGTATATATTCTACTTCTAGGAACATTTATTACATCTGTTGTTGTATCAGTAAGTGGTATAATAGGATTTGTTGGACTTATGATACCACATATCGTAAGGCTTATTTTAGGGCCTGATCACAGGATACTTCTTCCAGCATCCGCTTTATTGGGAGGGGTATTTATGATATTTGCAGATACTATTGCAAGAACCGTAATATCTCCGGTTGAAATACCAGTAGGCATTATAACTGCGGTTTTTGGCGGTCCATTTTTTATATATCTTTTGAGATCAAAGAAGAAGAGAATATGAGGTGTCTGATATGAATGCTATAGAAATTAATAATTTAGAATTTGGATATGGAGACTCTCTTATACTTAAAGATATAAGTTTTAATGTAAAGAAAGGAGAGTTCCTTAGCATTATAGGACCCAATGGTTCAGGTAAATCAACCTTATTAAAGACACTAAATAGACTTACTCACATTAAAAATGGTAGCATATTAATAGATGACAAGGATATAGAAGAATACAAAACAAAAGATTTGGCTAAAAAAGTTGCATTAGTACCACAAGATACAACTCTAGATTATGAATTTAGCGTAGAAGATGTTGTAACCATGGGAAGACACCCATACAAAGGTCGATTTGAAAAGGAAGACCAAGAGGATAAGGCTATTGTCTATGAAGCCATGGAAATGACTAATACTTTTAAGCTTAAAGACAGGCTTATAACTGAAATTTCAGGTGGAGAGAGACAAAGGGTATTTATAGCCAAGGCTTTGGCTCAAAAGACCCAAATTATATTCTTAGATGAGCCTACTTCACATCTTGATATAAATCATCAGATGGATGTGCTAAATTTACTTAAAAAATTAAATAAAGAAAAAAATATTACTATTATTCTTGTAATACATGATATCAATCTGGCTGCAAGATACTCTGATGAAATAATTCTCTTAAATCATGGAGTAATACAAGGAAAAGGCACACCAGAGGAAGTTATAACTTCAGAGAATGTTGAACTGGCTTACAACTTAAATGTTATTATAGAAAAAAGTAAATACACTGATACACCATACTTAATTCCTTTAGAAGTAAGACCAAGGCTTGATAAAAATGAAATAAAGAAAGTTCATATAATATCAGGAGGCGGAACTGGTCAGCAGGTAATTAATAAACTTTATTATGAAGGGCACAAACTTTCTTTGGGTGTTTTAAATATTGGGGATAGTGACTGGAACATATCTAAATCTCTAAGGTTAAATATTGTTGAAGAAACACCTTTTAATGGAATTACAGAAAAGGCATACCTTAAAAATATTGAAAAAATCAAGGATTCCGATATAATAATTATTACCAGGGTACCTATTGGCTCAGGTAATCTTTTAAATCTAAAGGCTGGGCTTGAAGCACTTAAAATGGGGAAAATAGTCTATATGGTTGGTAAGAAAGAGTATGAAGTTTTTGACTATACTTTAGGCCAAGCTACGGTAGTTTTAGATGAAATGAAAACCCTAGGTTTAAGGGAAGTTGAAGATTTAGAAAATCTAAAGTTATAGGAGGCTATATGAAACTAAAAGTAATTAAAGTTAATCCTGTTGAAAATATGACCATTTTTGTTATGGACAAAGTAGAACGAACTATGCACATGAATGTAGCAAATAAACTAATGGAGTATGGAAATGTTTATGGTGAACAGGTAGGATTCATTGAGGAGCCTACTACAGCTGAGGCAAAATCATTGAATACTTTAAGACTTCAAATGATGGGTGGAGAATTCTGTGGAAATGCCACCAGATCACTTGCAGCCCTAATGGTTCATTTGAATATGGAAGGTATTAATAAATCAGAGGATAACTTTAAAGTAGTTTTAGAGGTTTCAGGCAGTAATGAGCTACTACATTGTGAAGTTAGGCCTACTAAAGAGGAACATACTTATTATTCAAAAGTTGAAATGCCTTTACCTCAAAGAATATCTAATTCTAGTATTGTATTCAATAATACACCTATAGACTTTATAAGAGTGGATTTTTCTGGAATAAGTCACTTTATAGTAGAAGCAAGGGAGATTGAAGACAAGGAAGGCTTCTTTGAAACCATGAAGACCAAAACAGATAATGAAGCTCTAGATGCTTTTGGTATTATGTTCTATGATACTGGAAAAAGTTTCTTAACCCCTTTGGTTTATGTTAAAGCAACGGATAGCAAATTCTGGGAAAGAAGTTGTGGTTCAGGAACCAGTGCTCTAGGTGTAGCCTTAGCATTTAAGAAAAATTCAGATGTACATGAATATATTAAACAACCAGGTGGAGAGCTGGAGGTAATTGTAAAACTTCATGATGGAAAGGTTATGTCACTTCACCTTGATGGAGAAGTAAAAATTGTTTCTGAAGGAATTGCATTTATTTAGATAAATTGAAAATAAATAAAGACAGTCTGGTCAAATCTATATAATACATATAGATTTCCCTACAAGACTGTTTTTTTGTTTTCCTTTATGTTAATATTATTCGGGAGGTGTAATATGGAGTATAAATTAATTGCTATAGATATGGATGGAACTCTTTTAAATAGTAACAATGAAGTATCACTAAGAACGAAAAAGACAATAGAGTTAGCTAAAGAAAAAGGTGTACATGTAGTGTTATCTACTGGCAGAATACTAAGATCTGCCCTTTACTTTGCAGAAGAACTCCAGCTTAATAATCCAATTATAGCTTGCAATGGAGCTATAATATTAGATGAAAAAAGAAATGTTATTTATAATAGGCCAATAAGACTGGATGCTGCAAGAAAGGTCATGGAGATTGGCAAAAAATATAGTGTTTATTATCATTTCTATAATGAAGAATCTCTCTTTTCCAGACAATATATCAAGGAGATAGTGGATTACTATTCAACAAGGATTCAAAAGATAAATGTAGAAGTCTTTGAAGATGATTATGAGAGAATTCTAAGCAAGAACCCAAATATATTTAAATTCCTTTTCATAGACAATGATAATGAGAAATTAATAAGATTGAGAGAGGATTTTAATTCTGTAGAAGGAATTAGCATTTCTAAATCATGGGAGAATAACTTAGAAGTAATGGATTTACAAGCTTCAAAAGGAATAGGGCTTAAGATACTCTGTAATGAGTTAAACATTGACCAAAGTCAGGTTATTGCTATAGGAGATAGCGAAAATGATCTATCGATGCTTCAAGTTGCTGGACTTTCCGTTGCTATGGGTAATGGAGATGAAAATGTAAAACTAGTAGCTGATTATGTCACTGATACTTGTGATAATGATGGGGTAGCAAAGGCTATAGAAAAATTTGTTTTGTAATTAGATTAAGTTTTAAGATTATTTGAGGAGATGAACGTCTTGGCATTAAATATTGTATTAGTTGAACCAGAAATACCACACAATACAGGAAGTATAGCTAGAACCTGCGCTCTAACCGGGACATCACTTCACCTGGTAAGACCATTAGGATTTTCTGTAGATGATAAATATATGAAAAGAGCAGGACTTGATTATTGGCATTTAGTAGATATTCACTACTATGATAGTTTTGAAGAAGTAATTGAAAAATACCCTGATGGGAATTTTTATTTTGCTACTACTAAAACAAAAAATAAATATACAGATTTTAAATATGAACAAAACTCATTTTTCGTATTTGGAAAGGAAACAAAAGGTTTACCTGAATCTTTAATAGAAGAACATAAGGATACTGCCATAAGGATACCAATGAATCCTATTGGAAGATCCTTAAATCTTTCAAATTCTGCCAATATAATTCTATATGAGGCTTTAAGACAATTAGATTTCCCAAATATCCAGTAAAATTTAATTTTATCTGTTCAAAATAGTTTAAATTTGTTATTATTTATCTGCTAGTTTAAAACGCTGGCAGCGTGAATAAAAAAATAGCGTAGGAGGTTAAATATGGACATAGCATTGCCAGTATTGGGAGGACTAGGTCTCTTTCTTTATGGAATGAACCTTATGGGTTCAGGGCTTCAAAAAGCAGCAGGGGATAAGTTGAAAAAATTAATCGAGGTACTAACAAATAATAGACTTATGGGAGTACTTGTAGGTACTATTGTTACTATGGTAATACAAAGTAGTAGTGCTACTACGGTTATGGTTATTGGCTTCGTAAATGCAGGCCTTATGTCATTAGGACAAGCTGCAGGGGTAATAATGGGTGCTAATATAGGTACTACAGTTACAGCACAACTTATTGCATTTAAGATTACAGATTATGCACCATTGGCTGTTGCAGTTGGTGTTGCAATTTGGTTAGCTACAAAGAAGAAAAAAATGAAAAACGTAGCTGAAATCCTTATTGGATTTGGTGTGTTATTTATTGGTATGGATATGATGGGTGATGGTTTAAAACCATTGGCAGAGTTTCCGGCCTTTACTAATATAATGACAAGCTTAAATAATCCTGTTCTTGGAATGCTTGTTGGACTTGGACTTACAACCCTTGTGCAAAGTTCAAGTGCATCAATAGGTTTACTTCAAGCTTTAGCAGGACAGGGACTTATAAGTATAAACATTGCATTCCCAATACTTTTTGGTGATAACATCGGAACCACAACTACAGCGTTAATATCAAGTATTGGTGCAAATAAAACAGCAAAAAGAGCCGCAGTTATTCATTTTTTATTTAATGCTATAGGTACTATTATTTTTATGACTGTTCTAAGGGTTCCAATACAGGAGTTAGTCTTAAGGATATCTCCAAATGACATTCAGAGACAAATAGCAAATGCACATACAATGTTTAATTTGGTAAACGTACTTATTCAGTTTCCATTTGCCGGTCTTCTAGTAAAAGCTGCTGAGAAGTTAGTTCCAGGAGTTGACGCTAAAGATCAGGATGCTTCCAAATACCTTGACTTAAGAATTCTAGAAACTCCATCTATAGCAATTGGACAAGTAAACAAAGAAGTAGTAAGAATGGGTGAGTTTGTTCAGGATAATCTAAAGGAAGTTGAAGTTGTGTTTGTTGATGAGAACTATAGAAATATTGACAGTATTTTTGAAAAAGAAAAATTAGTAAATAAGATTGAGAGGGAAATTACTGATTACCTTATCTCTTTATCAAAAACATCATTATCAGATGAAGAACATGCTCATGTAAATATTCTCTTTAATATAATTAATGATATTGAAAGAGTTGGAGACCATATAGAAAACATTGCAGAACTCAGCCAGTTTAAACTGGAAAACAATCTAAACTTTAGTGATATTGCAAAGGAAGAGTTACATGAAATGTTTTTAAAATGCAAAGAATCCTTAAAATACGCTATGAAAGCTTTTGAAGACAATGATCTAGAGTATGCAAAGTATACCATTGAGCTTGAAGAAGAAGTTGATACTCTTGAGAAAAAGGGAAGAGCTAATCATATTTACAGGCTAAATAACAATCAATGTGTAACTTCAGCTGGAATTGTATTTTTAGATGCAATAAGTAACTTGGAGAGAGTATCAGATCATTCCAATAATATCGCACAGCATGTAATTGAAGAAAACAAAAAATAATTTTAGTTTAGTATAAAGACATCTTTTCAAGATGTCTTTTTTCTATAGAAAAAGAGAAATATTAATATTGAATTACTTTCCAGTTTAGGTTATAATGGGTATGAATGATAGTTAATTTTATATCAATGCAAATAATTTCCTTAATATATTCTGAATGAAATTTACGGGAGAGACCTATAAGGCACCGAAGGGGTAAGATTAGATTGCCAGATCCTAATTGATACTCTCAGGTAAAAGGACCGTATTTTGACAGGACTCTGAAAGTACTTACTACAATACAGAGTAAATAGACGGCGTCTATTTACTCTGTTTTTTTTATTACGAATTGGAAAGTCCAACTATTAAGTCTTAAATCTAAGGACTTTTCGTAAATGAATAATGATTCTTTAAAAAGCTTTTTTTTCTAAATATATTTAACTGATATGGGAATCTTATATAGGGTATAAATATGGAAGATAAATGTGTAGTACAACTCCAATTGATTTAACCCTGCAAAGCAGGATTAGATATATATGTAAAATAAGAGGAGGTGAATTTATGCGTCTAGAATTAGGCCAAGTACTAATTAATGATGTACAATTTGGTGATATTACAAAATTGGAAAATGGTGTTCTCTATGTTAATAAGGAAGAATTATCAAAACTTATAATGGAAGACGAACATCTGGATTCAGTTGAAATGGATATCGCTAAACCTGGCGAGAGTGTAAGAATTACACCAGTAAAAGACGTAGTAGAACCAAGAGTTAAGGTAGAGGGTCCAGGAGGAGTTTTCCCAGGAATCCTATCTAAGGTTGATGTAGTAGGTTCAGGAAAGACCAATGTTTTAAAGGGATGTACTGTTATGACAACTGGAAAAATAGTTGGTTTCCAAGAAGGTATTGTAGATATGCAAGGACCTGGAGCTGAATTTTCTCCATTCTCTAAGACTATCAACCTGGTTTTAAAGTGTGAACCAAAAGCAGGACTTAAACAGCATGATCATGAAAAAGCAGTTAGATATGCTGGCTTCAAGGCAGCGGCTTATCTTGCTGAAACTGCAAAAACACTTACTCCTGATAAAGTTGAAGTATTTGAGACCCTTCCATTACTTCAAGGAATCAAGAAATATCCTGATCTTCCTAAGGTAGGATATGTATTAATGCTTCAAACCCAAGGTTTACTTCATGATACTTATGTATATGGAGTAGATGCTAAGCAAATAGTTCCAACAATTATCTATCCAACTGAAATCATGGATGGAGCGATTGTAAGTGGTAACTGTGTATCAGCATGTGATAAGAATACAACTTATCACCAAATCAATAATCCGGTAGTTCATGATCTTTATAAAGAGCATGGTAAAACATTGAATTTCGTAGGAGTTATTATTACTAATGAAAATGTTTACCTGGCAGATAAAGAGAGATCATCTAACTGGACAGCAAAACTAGCAGAATATTTTGGATTGGACGGAGTCATCATATCACAAGAAGGTTTTGGAAATCCTGATACTGACTTGATAATGAATACTAAAAAAATTGAAGCAAAGGGTATAAAGACTGTTATCATTACTGATGAGTATGCAGGTCGTGATGGTGCCAGCCAGTCACTTGCAGATGCTGATAAATCAGCAGATGCTGTTGTAACAGGTGGAAATGCCAATGAGATAATTCATCTTCCAAAGATGGATAAAGTAATTGGAACACTTGATTATATTGATATCATTGCGGGTGGTTTTGGTGGAAGCTTAAGTGAAGATGGTTCAATAACTGTTGAGATTCAAGCTATAACAGGAGCTACAAATGAAATCGGATTTAACAAGATGTCAGCTAAGGGATACTAGAAGACAGTTAACAGTTAACAACTAACAGTGAATAGTGAATAGTGAATAGTGAAGAACTAAGAACTAAGAACTAAGAACTAAGAACTAAGAACTAAGAACTAAGAACTAAGAAC
>CAZHLF010000004.1:0-2133 GCA_964532845.1 uncultured Tissierella sp. | reverse complement strand
TAAGCACTAAGAATTAACAATTAAGAATTAAAAATTAAAAAATAATAACAATATAAATGGAAAGGAAGTGGATCTATGTCAATTTTTACTGAAAATTTAAAAGTTATTGTAATTGGCGATAGAGACGGAATCCCTGGCCCAGCCATGGAAGAATGTATAAAACCCACTCCTGCAGAAATCGTTTTCTCCGCTACGGAGTGCTTTGTCTGAACGGCTGCAGGAGCTATGGACTTGGAAAATCAAAGAAGAGTTAAAGAGATGGCTGAAAAATACGGTGCTGAAAACTGTATCGTAATTATAGGCGCATCCGAAGCTGAATCAGCAGGCCTAGCGGCTGAAACTGTAACAGCTGGCGACCCTACTTTTGCAGGTCCATTGGCAGGAGTTCCGTTGGGACTCAGAGTATATCATGCAGTAGAACCAGAATTCAAGGAGTCAGTTGACCCTGATATTTATGATGATCAAATTGGTATGATGGAAATGGTATTAGATGTTGATGCCATAGCAGAAACAGTAAGTTCATTAAGAAACGAGTTCGGAAAATTCAACTAAATATTCCCAAGAACCTAAAAAATGAGAGGGGGGAAATACATGGGGAAAATTAGAATAGTTCACTATATTAACCAATTCTTTGCAGGTATAGGTGGTGAAGAAAAGGCTGATATAAAGCCTGAGGTAAGAGAAGAAGTATTAGGACCCGGTTTAGCTATTCAAGCTGGTTTTAAAGGTGAAGCTGAAATAGTTGCTACTGTTATTTGTGGTGACAGCTACTTTGGTGAAAATATGGAAGAGGCAAAAGTAGAAGTCCTTGATATGATTAAGAAATACAATCCTGATTTAGTAATAGCAGGACCTTCATTTAATGCAGGTAGATACGGGGTTGCTGCTGGTGCAGTAGCAGAAGCTGTTCAAAATGAATTAGGTATTCCAGCTTTAACAGGTATGTATATTGAAAACCCAGGCGCAGACATGTACAAAAAGAGTGTATATGTAGTTGAAACAAAGAATAGTGCTGTAGGTATGAGAGATGCCGTTGCTAAAATGGTTCCTTTGGCATTAAAGCTTGTAAATGGTGAAGAAATAGGGTCTCCTGAGGAAGAAGGATATATTAAACGAGGCATCAGAAAGAATTATTTTACTGAAAAAAGAGGTTCTGAAAGAGCTGTTGATATGCTTATAAAGAAGCTTAATGACGAGCCTTTCGAAACTGAATTCCCAATGCCTGACTTTGATAGAGTAGCTCCAAATCCAGCTGTAAAGGATATTACTAAGGCTAAAATTGCTTTGGTTACATCTGGTGGTATAGTACCTTTCGGTAATCCAGATCATATCGAATCATCATCAGCACAGAGATATGGAAAATATGATATTGATGGAGTATATGATTTAACTGATGGCGTATTCGCTACAGCTCATGGTGGGTATGACCCAGTTTATGCAAACCTTGATGCTGACAGAGTACTTCCTGTTGACGTATTACGCGACTTAGAAAAAGAAGGAAAGATCGGTTCATTACACAGATATTTCTATACAACAGTAGGTAATGGTACTGCTGTAGCAAGTGCAAAGAAATTTGCTTTAGAGTTTAGTAAAGAGTTAAAAGCAGATGGAGTTGACGCGGTTATTCTAACTTCCACCTGAGGCACCTGTACACGTTGCGGTGCAACAATGGTAAAAGAAGTAGAAAGAGCAGGAATTCCAGTAGTTCATATGTGTACAGTAGTTCCAATTTCCTTAACAGTAGGTGCGAACAGAATAGTTCCAACAGTAGCTATTCCTCACCCACTTGGAAATCCAGCCTTAGATGCACATGAAGAAAAGGCACTAAGAAGAAAATTAGTTGAAAAAGCATTAGAAGCATTACAAACTGAGATCGATGATCAAACAGTATTTGAAGTAAAAAGATAAAGATAAAAGGGTGATTAATTCACCCTTTTATTTCCAATTTCGTAGATACTTTGGGAGGTGGACAAATGAATTATTCAGTAATCAAGGGTGCTAGTTACGTATTGGTACATGCTCCCGATATGGTTCTTCACAATGGTACAACACAAACAACTGAAAAAATCTTAAATCCAGATTCGGATTATTTAAAAAGTCTTCCGAATTCATTAAGAAGTTATGAGGAAGCAG
>CAZHLF010000003.1:14110-30088 GCA_964532845.1 uncultured Tissierella sp. | reverse complement strand
ATTCTTAGTACTATTATTAATAGTGGTCAGGTTTTAATTAATGTAATACTTCCAAAGTATCTGGTGGATGAGCTTGTAGGAGGCCAAAACCTTCAAAGACTTGTATTATTTGGACTTGGAATAGTAATTTCAAATGTGTTCTTTGCCCTCCTTTCCAATCTAATGAAAAGAATAATGGAAGTAAAAAATATATATGTAAAAGAAAAAATGGGTCAATCAATGGCTAATAAGATTATGAATATTGAATATTCTTATCTTGAAAATCCATATTACCTGGATTTGAAGGAAAGAGCCGTATTTGCTTCAAATAATCAATCTTCAATGGAGAGACTTATAACAAGCATTGCTACAAGTCTAAAAAACATAATTACAATAACAGGATTAGTAGTTATAATGCTTACCTTAAGTCCAGTACTTGTTATTCTTCTCCTTTTGGCTGTAGTTTTCTCTCTATTAATCTATAGACTATTTATGAATTACCAGATGAACTTTTTTCAGGAAATCATACCTATAAACAGAAAATATGGCTACTATGTTAGTCTTTGCTTTAACAACAAGATTCAAAAGGATATTAGGCTGTATAACATGAATAAAATGCTTACTGACAGAGTTACAGATTATAATAATGAGATAAATACCTGGTTTTCAGCATATTATAAAAAGCAGGGTAAATTTCTTGGATTATATGGAGTAATAAATGATTTACAAGCTGCTCTAGCTTATGGGTATGTTGCCTTAAGAGTTCTTACAAGTACATTTGGAGACAAGATTGGTCTAGGGGCCTTTACTATGTATGTAAATGCAGCCATTAGTTTTAGCAAATCTACAACTGAGTTTGGTAACAGCATAATTGAAATAATGCAAACCTTGGGTTACCTGGAGCCGTTTATGGAATTCATGACCCTTCCCGAGGAAGGAAAAACAAGTGGCAGCTTACAATTCAAGGGAGATGTTGAAACCATAGAATTTAAGAATGTATCCTTTAGCTACCCAGGTAGTGACAAAAAGGTACTTCATGATATCTCCTTTATAATCCATAAGGGAGAAAAGATATCCATAGTTGGTCTAAATGGTGCAGGAAAGACAACTCTCGTAAAGTTAATTTCAAGACTTTACAGGCCAGATTCTGGAGAGATATTGATCAATGGACACAATATCTTCGATTATGAACATTCAAGCTATATGAAGGAGCTAGCAGCAGTATTCCAGGACTTTAAGCTCTTTGCCTTTAGTATAGATGAAAATATTACGTGCAAAGAAAGTGATTCTGATCCTCATAAAACAATGGAGATCATTGAAGAAGTAGGCCTTAAAAATAAGGTGGATAGCCTTCCTGAAGGCATAAGCTCATTGTTTGGAAAGGATTATGATGAAAAGGGTATTGAGATGTCAGGTGGAGAATCCCAAAAGATAGCCATAGCCAGGGCTTTATATAAGGACGCTTCCCTTATTATTCTGGATGAGCCAACTAGTGCACTGGATCCATTAGCTGAGGCTGATATCTATGAGAACTTCAATAATATGGTTGGTGGAAAAACAGCTATCTATATTTCCCATAGAATGTCCAGCAGTGTATTCTGTGATAGGATTCTAATAATTGATGATGGTAAAGTTTCAGATTATGACACCCATAAGAATTTGCTTCAAAAGAAAGATAGTCTTTATTATAAACTGTTTAACTCTCAAGCGGTTAATTACCAGCTCGATTAATTAAAACCTCCTTTCACTCCCCCGAAAGGAGGTTTTTGCATAGGATGACAAAACCCCAAATTTAGGGTATATTAATATATATATTTTATACTTGGATTTAAGGGTAAAAATAATATCATAGTAAGATGAAAGCGAGTGTATAATGAAGAAATCAACGAGAATTTTCTTAAAAATATTATCCATACCACACTTAAATCTTAAAAAATACTATAGACAATACAGGAAGCTTTTACAGGCTATTATGGCCCCAGTAAAGCCTAAGCACAAACTTATAGACCACAAAATTATGGTTGAAGATAGACAGATTCCAATTCGAGTATTTTTCCCAGAAGAAAATTCTATTCGAAAGGTTTTGATATTCTTCCATGGAGGTGGGTGGGTTACAGGAAATATAGATACATATTCCCTTGTGTGCAAAAAGATGGCAAATGAAACTGGACATATAGTGATTTCAGTTGATTATAGATTAGCACCTGAACACCCATTTCCTACTGGCTTAGAAGATTGCTACCATGCTACTCGTGAGATTTTCAAGCGTCTTGATTTAATAGATTGTAAAGAAGATGATATTACCTTAATTGGTGATAGTGCTGGTGGAAATCTTGCAGCTACAGTATCTTTAATGGCTAGAGATCGGGGAGAATTTCTACCAAAGAAACAGATTTTAATCTACCCTGCTACTTATTTTGACCACAGTGAGTCTTCCCCATATAAATCAGTAGTTGAAAATGGCGAGGATTATATAATGACCTCAAGAAGAATACAAGACTATATGGATCTCTATGTTCCAAATAAAGAAGATCGTATTAGTCCATATGTAGCACCTATTCTATCTGAAAACTTAAATAATCAACCTTCAACTTTAATAATTACAGCAGAATTTGACCCATTAAGGGATGAAGGTGAAGCTTATGGAATGAAACTTAAGGAATTTGGAAATGATGTCACCATGTACAGAATGAAAGATGCATTACATGGGTATTTTTCAAATCCATTAAGTATCGAAAACATCAATAAAACATACGAAATGATAAATCTATTCCTTGTAGAATAGTTAAGAAGTGAGGAAGAAAAAATGAAACTGCAAAAGGTAAAATGGAGAAAATTAGACAATGCCTCTAAGGTATTTCCCGCTACATGTAATAACAGGGATACTAAGGTATTCAGATTAGCATGTGAGCTTAATGACCTGGTGGAGCCTAAGGTGTTACAACATGCATTAGAATTGACTCTGGAGAATTTTCCATTGTACAGATCTGTTTTAAGAAGAGGAGTATTCTGGTATTATTTTGAATCCAGTGATATAAAGCCCCTTGTAGAAATTGAAAACCAGCCATTGTGTGCTCCAATATACATTAAAGATAGAAGAAATCTTCAGTTTAGAGTTAGCTATTATAATAAAAGAATAAATTTAGAGGTATTTCATGCTCTTACGGATGGTGCTGGTGTTATCTGGTTTATGGAATCATTAATCTATTATTATATGATAAATAGATATAAAAATTTATCCAATGAGATTCCTAAGATAAACTACAAAGCATCCATCAGCCAAAAGATGGCAGATAGCTTTGCAAAAAATTTCAGCAAATCAAATCCACCCAAGAAAAGCAATAAAAAAAGGATAGCCTCTGCACATAGAGTGAAAGGCACCAGGATGCCAGAAAATCGAATGAACCTAATTGAGGGTGCTATGTCAGTAAAAAAGATATTGGAGCTGGCTCATAAATATGATACTACACTGACAATATTCGCCTCCTCCTTGCTTTTTTATTCAATTTTTAAGGATATGGATTCCAATTCAATAAATAAGCCCGTTGTATTATCTGTACCAATAAATCTAAGACAATACTTTGAATCCTATACTGCCAGAAATTTCTTCAGCACAATGAATATCGACTATGATTTTAAAAATAAGAGCCCTGAGCTGGAGGATATAATAAAATATGTAGGAGAGTCCTTTAAAAATGGCCTTTCAAAGGAAGAGTTGGATTACCATCTTTATAGACTAATGGCTTTTGAAACTAATCCATTGGCCAGAGTAATTCCTCTTACACTAAAGGATCTTACCCTTAAATTTGTAAATAAATATACTGACAGAGGTATTACTTCATCAATATCCAATATAGGTAGAATAAATATGCCTCCTGAGTTTACTCCTTATATACATCAATTCACCATATGTGTTAGCGCAAGACGACCTCAGGTAACCATGTGCTCCTATAATGACAGACTTGTTATTAGTTTTATTACCCCCTTTGAGGAAACTGATATCCAAAGAACATTCTTTCAGTTCTTAGCAAATAACGGAGTCGATGTGGAAATAACTTCTAACTTATAGAAAGGAGTATACCATGCAATATTGTAATCATTGTAATGTTAAAATAAAAGATAATAGAGATAAGTGTGTTTTGTGTGGAAACACTCTTCCTATAAATGAAGGAGATGGCGGCAAAGAGCAAAATACATTTCCTACCATACCACCATTTTATGCAAGCAACATAGCTCTAAAAATTATGATATTTATATCAATAGCAGCAGTAGTTGTTAGTTTTGCGATAAATATGATATTCCCATCCTCAATCAACTGGCCACTCTTGTTCCTATTCGGCCTCTTAAGTGTCTGGATTGGACTTTATGTAATATTAAAAAAAAGGTACCATATACCAAAAAAGATTATCATGCAGACTATTATAATTTCTATTTTATCTGTATTCTGGGACTGGAGAACAGGCTGGAGAGGCTGGTCTACTACCTATGTGATACCAATTATAATAGTTTCAGCAATGATACTCATGTATATTACTGCAAAGATTTTAAAATTAAGCTCAAGAGATTATATAACTTACAGCTTAATAGATGGCTTCTTTGGACTTGTACCTCTACTATTTATCTTATTTGACTGGGTAAATGTAAAATATCCATCCATAGTTAGCATCGCTGTAAGTATAATATCCATAGCAGCAATCTTCATCTTCCAGGGGGAAGAGATTAGAAATGAACTGGATAAGAGAATGCATATTTAAAAATGCCATTGGGATAAGTCCCAATGGCATTTATTGATTATTTATTTGAATGGTTTCCTATTTGTATTTGATTTATTGGTGCTCTTCTTACCTTGATTTCCTAATTTTTCTCTTCTAATCTTACCAGTCTTTTCAGGTTTTCTATTAGTTTTACTTGTTGAAGGTAATACATCTTTAATACTTGAGGCATATGATCTTCTTTGAGATTTCTCTTTTGGCTTAATGGTAGTATCAACTAAGGGATACGGATTTTCAGCATTTTCCGGAATTGTTTTACCTATTAGCTTCTGAATATCTCTTAGAAGAGGCTTCTCTTCATAATCACAAAAAGATATAGCTATTCCACCAAGGCCTGCTCTACCAGTACGTCCAATTCTGTGAACATAAGTCTCCGGAACTTCAGGTAAGTCGAAATTTATAACATGAGAAAGCTCATCAATATCCAGGCCACGAGCTGCAATATCAGTTGCAACAAGGATTCTTACTTTTCTTTCCTTAAAACTATTTAAAGCAAGTTGTCTTGCATTTTGTGATTTATTCCCGTGAATTGCAAGTGCTGCTAATCCAACTTTTTCAAGAGACTGAACTATTTTGTTTGCACCATGCTTGGTCCTTGAAAAAACCAGGGCTGATTCAACAGTTTTATCCTGCAGTATGTGGGTAAGTAGCTTAACTTTATTGACTTTATCAACAAAGTATACCTCTTGTTTTATTATATCTACAGTAGATGATACTGGAGTTATCTCAATTTTTACTGGATTTTTTAGTATAGCATTGGTTAACTTCTCTATTTCATCTGGCATAGTTGCTGAGAAGCACATTGTTTGTCTTTCCTTAGGTAGATATGTGATTATTTTTCTTACATCCTTAATCATACCCATATCTAGCATCATATCAGCTTCATCAAGAACGAAATATTGAACCTGTTTTAAAGAGATATACTTTTGTTTAATAAGATCCAATAATCTTCCTGGAGTTGCAACTAAAATATCTACTCCCTTTGCTAAATCCTTAGTCTGAGGATGCTGGGAAACCCCACCATAAATAACTAAAGTCTTAAGACTTAAGTTGGCTCCATAAGCTTTAAAGCTATCACTAATTTGAATAGAAAGCTCTCTTGTTGGTGCTAATATAAGCGCTTTGATTTGAGGTCTCTCCTGTGTAGCTCTTTGATCGAAAGACAATCGCTGTAATATTGGAAGGGCAAATGCTGCAGTCTTTCCAGTACCAGTCTGAGCACATCCCAACAGATCATTCCCCTCTAATAATTTGGGTATAGCCATTTCCTGAATAGGAGTTGGTTTTGTATACCCTTCAGATTTTAAAGCCTTCTGAATAGGCTCAATTAAATTTAAATCATCAATTATCAATAACATTCTCCTTTATTGTTTACATTTCCATAACCTTTACTTTTTTATAATAATTTATTTAGTTAAGCTTATTAAGGTCTTAAAATTTTATCCCATTCAGCTAGTTTCTCTTGATTTCCAGTAACATTAATAATTTCTAAATCATCAAATTTAGCCACTTCTTTTATGTTATCCTTAGCCTTTTGGAGTAATTCTTTGTTTTTTGTACCTGAAGTTCCATTAACTAGCTCAAACAATGCTCCATCATTGATATAGACTTTAATCTCTCTATCACTAAACTCACTTAATTTTTTTAGTAATACATTTAATGCAGCATTTCCAACTAGAAAAGGCTTTACATAATTAATCATACTTGTTTTTTTAACTATAAGTTCATCTTCATCAAAAATACTATATCTAACCTCAACTTTTTCGCCCTCGTATCCACTAGAAATGCCCACTACATAAGCCTTAATCATAATATACGTCCTCTCATACTTTATTTTGACTTTTATGCTTCTCTTAATCTTGTTGTACTAATTTTTCCTCTTACCTTACTCAAGGTTTTAATTTTCATTGTAGGTTTAATTATACCAAAATCTTCAATAATATCCTCAAGTATTTTTAATTCTTTTCTTTTTATTATAACTTCAATCTGATACCTTCTATCTCCATTATTTCCACCAACTATAAAATTATTGACAGTATACCCTGTATCTCTAAGTTTATTGGATAATTCCATGACTTTATTTTTATCATTTAAAAATATATCTACTTCCAAAATACCCAATGCCAACTTATCCTCTATCTTACTTCCTATATAAACACCAGCAGTTCTTCCTAATGCATATGCTATTGTAAATGGTAAACCGTTTGAACTAGTTACCTTGCTCATAATAGTTGTAAAAATCATTGCATCTATAAATGATATTATATAAACCGGATTCATAATATTTTTAGCCATTAAAATGGATTTTAATGTTGCCAATATATTCGTTAGTAAAGTTAATAAAAATAACCCAATAAGTGCTACTATAATATTTGTATTCATACTTCATCTCCTTCTAATTCTTCTCAAAACAAAAAACTATCATACATTTTGTACGATAGTTAGCTTAACTAGCCATATATTTAATCAATTTTTAATCTCTCAATGAATAAACCTGATTCCCTTTATGGGATAATATGTGTAAAGTACGCGGGATTACGATAAGATAATCACAAAACTATTTTTCATACTCTATTTGCTACTATTAATCTAACTTTACTAGTATAGCACAAGTTTTGGAATTATGCAAACTAGAATGTTACTTAAAAACCATTCACTATCTGCACTATTATGTTATATAATATTGAAGTAGTGATTGGGGGTTAGATAATGGAGACATACAAAGAGGTAGTAAGAAAGCAAAGCATAATAAATAGATTAGTTGCGAGCAAGTGGTTAATTACAACAGCTTTAATCATATTTGCCATTTTAACATGGGTTTTAACACAAATTGCAGCAAATAACCCTCAAATGTTGGAAAAGTATTATTCTTCAACAGTTTATCCTTATATTGGTATGAGTCTAGGCTCTATTAACAGTTTAGTACCTTTTTCTATTGCTGAAATAGCTCTGATTTTACTCCTTATAGGTGCTATAATAGCTGTTTTTTTTATAATTATTAAACCTAAGATTTTTTTTAATAATATTAATCAAATATTTCATATTTCCCTTAGACTTTTAACCATTATTTATATACTTTTTTATTTCCTATGGGGATTTAATTATTTTAGAGAAGATTATATGGATTTGGCATATATGAATGGAGAAACAGGAGCAGTTGAAGATCTTATAGACTTAACAGAGGAAATCATCCAAAACTTAAATAATACAAGAATAAATCTTAAAGAAGATAATAATGGTGTATTTCACTTAGATGAAGATTTTCTTGAATTAAGTAAACTTGCTCAACATGGATTTGAGAATTACACTGTAGGATCAATAAATCTAGATGGAAATTATGGACAGGCAAAGCCAGTATTACTATCTAAATATATGGGATATACAGGAATAATGGGTATTTATATTCCTTTTACAGCAGAACCAAATGTAAACAAAGATATACCATATCAAAGTTTATTATCTACTATTACTCATGAAATGGCTCATCAAAGAGGTTTTGCTAAGGAAGAAGAGGCAAATTTCATCGCTTATAAGGCAAATATCAATAACCCAGATATACGCTTTAAATATTCTGGTTATTATTTAGCAACGCAATATTTACTAAATGAGATATATATTGAAGATAAAGACTCATACTTTTCTCTGTATTCAAAACTAAGTGATGCTGTCATTAGAGATATGGATTATAGTCGTGAATACTGGAAATCAAAGGAAGGAAAGACTGAAGAAATTGTTACGAATATGAACGATACCTATCTAAAAGCAAATAACCAAACTGAGGGTGTTAGAAGCTATAATGGTGTAGTAAGGCTATTATTAGCGGAATACAAGAGTAATAAAGACAGTTAGGTTATTTTTCATCAACTTACATTATGTAGTGGATTTTTTTTAAGTCTTTAGTGTATGATTATTTTGGTTTAAAAATGACCATAGGAGGTAAGTTAATGAAGTATGATGTAATAATTATAGGAGCTGGCCCATGCGGAATATTTACAGCCCTGGAGCTTAAGAAAAACAAACCCCATACCTCTATATTGATATTGGAAAAGGGAAATACAATTAAAAAGAGGATATGTCCAAAGAGAAAAACTGGAATATGTATTGGTTGTAAACCTTGTAATATAACTACCGGATTTGCTGGTGCAGGTGCATACTCTGATGGAAAGCTTTCCCTATCCCCTGATGTAGGCGGAAATCTACCAGAAATTCTGGGATATGAAGAAACACAAAAATGGATTAATTACGTTGATGAGATTTACATTAAATTCGGAGCAGATAAGACAATATATGGTATAGATAAAGAAGAAGAAATTAGAAATATTAGAAAGAAAGCTATTAATGCCAACCTAAAACTTGTAGAGTGCCCTATAAGACACATGGGAACTGAAGAAGGATATAATATCTATTCCAGGATTCAAGAGTATCTAGAAGAGCTTGGTGTTGAAATGAAGTTCAGAAATCCTGTTAAGGATATAATTCTTGATGAGGACAACATTATAAAAGGTGTTATTGCAGATAATGAATACTATTCTGACAAGGTAGTAGTTGCTATCGGTCGTGAGGGATCTGACTGGTTTAAGGATATCTGTATAAAACATAATATTAATACTTCTGTAGGTGATGTGGATATAGGAGTAAGGGTTGAAACTAGAAATGAAGTCATGGATGAGTTGAATAATGCTATGTATGAAAGTAAGCTTATATACTATACTCCTACTTTTGATGATAAGGTTAGAACATTTTGCTCAAATCCAGGCGGAGAAGTATCAACAGAAATCTATGAAGGTAATCTGGCAGTTGTAAATGGACATAGCTATAAATCTCCTGACTTAAAGTCTAATAATACAAACTTTGCCTTATTGGTTTCAAAGCATTTTACAGAACCATTTAACTCACCTATTGAATATGGAATGCATATAGCCCGTCTTGGAAATATGCTTTCAGGAAATAAAGTATTAGTTCAAAGATATGGAGATTTTAAAAGAGGAAGAAGAACCACAGAGAAAAGACTTGTCAGAAACAATATTATTCCTACTTTGAAGGATGCAGTTCCTGGGGACTTAAGTCTTGTACTACCTTATAGGATTTTAAAAAGCCTTGATGAAATGATATTGGCTCTGGATGTTGTATCTCCAGGTCTTGCCAGTGATGAAACCCTCTTATATGGTGTAGAAGTAAAATTCTATTCAAACAGGGTATTAGTTGATAATAAATTCCAGACTAGTATAAAGGGACTTTATGCTGGTGGAGACGGCGCAGGAATCACTAGAGGATTAATGCAAGCCAGTGTAAATGGAGTAGTACTTGCAAATATACTATCTAAATAGAGATACAAAAACCATAGGCATAGGGCCTATGGTTTCTCTTTTGTTAACTTTTCTTCCCAAATCATCTTCAATATATTTAATTCCTCGGTATAATCTACTTTTGTCTCATCTTCATCGTATTCTAGTTTTTCAAGTATTTCAATTGTGAAATCCCTTTTACCTAATTTATTCCAAAGAGCCTGAAGTTCTTTATTTATATGACTTCCTAACTCCAATGTAAAATTAGTTCTGTTAATTGCAGCCTTTAAGTTTCGAGTTGCCTCAACAAAGTATTTATCACTACTATTAGATTTTATAATATATGCACCCATATCTGGTTTCATGTTCTTATACTTTTCTTTAAGTTCTTTTCTATTATCCATTATTAAGTACTCCTTTTAAAAAATTTTATTACTTAAGCCAATATTCTTTACAATCATTTGTTCTATCCAAAAAACCATAATCTACCAGATATCTCCTAATAACTACGTGGTCTTCATATATTTCTTTTAATAGTTGATTTATCTCTTTTTCCTTATATACCTTTCCAGGCTCAAACAGTTCAGCAATCTTTGTCAATATAACAATCTTCTTCTTTTCTTTTCTAGGAAATGTCTTTAATTTTAGGGGAGACAGACTATCAAATACACTTGTTAGTATTTGTTCTTTTTCTTTTTCTGTAATAACATAGCGATCATCAACCATTGTAGCAGTGTTGTGAACTGGTACTATCATTTCATCCATGGATGACTTTTTTTCCATTACTTGCTCATATATAGCTAAATACATTTTTGCTTGTTTTGCTTTTTCTCGGAACATAAACCTTTGATGTCTTACGGTTGACGGAGAGATCTGGAGTATGTTAGCAATTTCCTTATCTGATTTATCCATATACATTAAAGCTAAAAGTTCCTTCTGATTTTCAGTTAAGGTATTATATTTTGATTCAGAATAAATTAATTTCTCAGAGTAATCATCATGTTCCATACTTAAGTGCATTTTAACTGCACGACAAGCATCAAAAAATCTACCCTTAATAGGATAAATCTCACCGACTTCAAAACCCCTATTACATGAATTACAATTGTAGGTGTTAGTTTCTGAATCAAATTTATATCCATTTTTAAGTTCTTCTATAGTAAATTTATCAAAATCCAATCTTTTCACCTCATAAGTTTATATTTATCACAAACATATTGTATATTTGTTTATGATATATGTCAACAAAAAAATAAACCACCAACTTAAGAAGAGTTCTCTAGTTGATGGTACTATACTTTTTTCACAGCTAAGCTATTATTCCCTACTTGACATGAATTCTTTAATAGCTTCCACCGCTATATTTTGCTGTTCTTCTCTAGAGATTGTGGCATCTGAGTCTCCTTTTTGCTTCCCATAATTACCAAATTGAGCATGGTTACCACCCTGAATTACTACAATGTTTTTTGTATAGTCTATTTTATCCGATACACTTGTATTAAAACTCCCATAAATAGTAAGTGTATCATCTACTGGATAGTCACCATATAAATATGCACCAAGTAATATTAATCCTTTAATCGTGTCTTGATTCTTTGAAGCATAATTACTAGCCATAGCCCCACCCATGGAGTGTCCACCTATATACCAGTTTTTAATATCTGGAAACTGATTAATTATTCTATCAGCCCTGTCAGCATCTAAAACAGCTAGATTATAAGGCATTTTAACAAGAATACAGGTAATTCCAGTACGCTCTTTTACATTTTTCAAAATTGGTAAATATGCAGTATACTCCACCTTGGCACCAGGATAAAAAATTAGTGCAGATTCAGTAGGAGTACTTGGAGATAATATTATATAGTCATCCTGTACACTGATTTTGTCTCCATTTTGCATAACAGCAATAGCAACTTCATCAGCTCTATAATAGACTGAGACATAGGCAAAAAAAGCACCTGCTGCTATACCAATAATTAACATAATTGTAACAAGTGAAATCTTAAGTCGTTTTGTCATAGATATACCCCTTTTTTATCTCCATTTCCTAATCCCAAGCTTCTTAAATGTCACTGCTACAATGTCAAAAACTGTCCGTATCTCTTCAAATATTCCTGTCTTTCCTTATAATCAGGTAATATGCTTCCTACTAATCTCCAAAAAGATCTATCATGATTCATATGCTGTAAATGGCAGAGCTCATGAACTACAACGTAGTCTATAGCTTCCATAGGAGCCATGGCTAAGCGGTAATTAAATGCTACCTTTTTATCTGATGTACAACTACCCCATTTGCTTTTGGATTCATCAACTACAATTTCCTTAGGTTTTAAGTTTAGCTGTTTTTCATAGATTTTAATTCTTTCAGCCACTATTTTCTTTAAGTTTTGAATATAAAATTTTTTTAATCTTTCCCTTAGTTCATCTTCAGTCAGACCTTCCGTTTCTATAAGTTCATCCAAAGGTAGTTCCTTGCCCAGATAGAAGAATCTGCCTTCATCATCATAGGTCTTCTCCCCGAATTTGCTCTTAATACTTTGGATTTCCTCTATCTTAGCCTTGATCTTTTTACCAAGGGGTTTTACGCTATTTATTATAGCATCTTCACTGGTATTGTTTGGTGCCTTTATTGTTACAAATCCGCTGGTATCAATAGTTATGGACAGTCTTTTTCGCTTTCCATATTCTACAAAACAATCTATTTCAAAATCTTCAAATTCAATTTTCATATAACCATCCTTCTTTAATTTTCCTACATCTATATTATCACAAGTCTTTATAGGTAAAAAGCATTTTACATTAAAAGCCAATAGGATATAATGAATATAGCTTGTTAATTTGATACATAAAACCTTCAGCATAAAGGAGACCAATATGAATTCAGCCATTCTTAAAATAATTGCACTAATTACCATGATGATAGACCATTATGGAGCTATATTCTATCCTGATGTTATGATGTATAGAATAATAGGAAGGCTAGCCTTCCCAATATATTGTTTCCTCCTAGTAGAAGGATATCTCCACACTCACGATGTAAAAAAATATGCAAAGAGATTATTCCTCTTTGCATTGATTTCTGAACTTCCTTTTGATTTAGCTTTTTATGGTGAGCTGGGTTTTTCTCACCAGAATATATTCTTTACCCTACTCATAGGACTAGGTGCTATTTATTTTATAGACCATTGGCAAAAATACGGAGTCAAACCAGGATATATATTCCTTTTCGCAAGTATATTGGCAATGATCCTTGCAGTTGACTATAATATAGCAGGTATAATTTATATTATTATGTTCTACTTTACAAGAAACACCCCTAAAAATTATAGAATACTTCACTTAGCTATTATTTTGTTCTTTGTCAATCTATTAATGCTTTCCCAATTGCAGCAGTTTGCTCTCTTCTCCTTGCCTTTGATATATCTTTATAATGGTAAGCCAGGACCAAAATCTAAGCTCTTACAATGGCTTTTCTATGCTGTTTATCCACTACATCTTCTAGTTTATTATTTCATATCACATATGAATTAAATATCCACCAAGAAGCTGGGCTGTATCAGGGCTACAGGTAGTAAAAATCACCTGGTGATTTAGAGCCAATTCATTTATTAGCCTTGCTGCAGCTTCTTTTCTATATGGATCCAAGTCAACTAGACAGTCATCCAGGATAAGGAATCCCTTGTTTTCCCCAAGAACATATTCTAATATAGATAATCTTAAAGCAAGGGCAACAGAATCATAAGTTCCTGAAGATAGAAGATTGATTGGCATAATAGCATTATTCTTATTCTCCAATTTCACATTGAAATCATTATCTATTTCTGAAGTCTTAAAGTTTCCGTTGGTTAAGATATTAATATATTTGGAAAATGCTTTAACCACAGGTGTGAAGGATTCTGAATCCATTTCAGCTTTTGTACTAAGAAATGATTCTTTAATTTTTAAAAGCTTCTTTCCTCTTTCAAGTCTCTTCTCAAATAATGATTCTTCATGCTTATACTCCTCCTGGTACTCCTCAAAGGTAGTAGTTGGCAGATTCTTTTCTGCATCGAAATACTCATCCTTTAATCCACCTATATCATCTAGAAGATTATCATACTCCCCTCTAATACTGGTTAATTTATCCCTAAATTCCTCAGGAGTATTGAATTCATCTGGAAGTGGCGCTAATTTATCAAGATTTGTCTTAATTTCCCTTTCAGCCATTCCTATATCGAAGATTTTTTCAAATAAGCCTTCCATATCTCCATAATCTTGTGTATATGCCCTAGTGTTATTATCCAAGACCTTTATGTCAGAAATAATATCAGTTTTTTTATCACTTAAATGTTTTATGTCCTTCTCAATAACTTCTAAATCTCTAATCTTGCTAAAATCACCAAAGGCCTCTAATCTACTTTTTAATTCTTCAAATGTAGATTCTCCCAAAAGGTCATCAAGCTGTCTCTTAGTTGTTTTATAGGTATTTTTTAGGCCATCCAGCTTTTCCTTATTTAATTTTGCAGCTTCAATACTTTCAACATTTAAAGCTACTAATTTCTCTTCAAGTTTATTTTTATACTCATCATATTTTTTTCTAATCTGGTTAAAATCCATATCTCCAGACTTTAACTCCATCTCCAACAAGCCATCTATCACAAGTTTTACATAGCCTTCAGCTTTGAAGCTATCGCCTATTTTCAACACTACTGGTTCGTCTAGATCCTTTGTTATTACCAGATTCCTGCTATCATCCAGTAGATTAAGTTGTCCAATAATGACACCGGCTTTCAACATAGCTTCAGATTTAAGCATGTTGTTGTAACTTAATTCCAACTCATCAATATCATCTTTTTTTATATCTATTTGTTTAATTATACTGTCATTTAACTTTTCAAGTTCTTCTAAGTATTTTTCAACCTTTTCAATATTCTTATTAAGGAGGTCTCTTTCAAATTGCTTTTGAGCCTGGGTCTTTTCCTCATTAAGAAGTGCTAATTTATCATTAACCTCTTGAAGCTCTTCATTTTTTTGCTGGAGTTTTTGTGTGTTCTGAGGCCACTCCATGCTTACCTTTTTCATTATAGTCATATCATAATGTAGCTTTTCCAATTTTGGTTGAAGCATCCCTCTTTGTGTAACATCATTTTCAAGTTTTTCCATTGAAGCCTTTAGTACTCTAAGCTCCTGGAGTCTTATTTCTACAGTCTTTAGCCTTTTACTTACATCCTCGTAATTCTTTTCAGCTTCATTAGCCTTTTCCATATCCAGCTTAATGGATTCCTTCTTATAAAAGCTTTCTAATATCTTTCCTACCCCAACCTTATATGGATTATTAATGCCCTTATTATTCTCAGGGTAATTTTTTGCAATATCCCATCTTTTAAACAAGTCTTCTATTTCTTCCTCAATTTTCACTTCTAATTTATCTAAGGAAATACCATCTAGCTCCATTATGGCTTTTCTCAACAATGAAGAGATTTCTGAAGTGGCCTCTTTGCTATTTACTATGTCATCAATGGCTTTTTTTAAACTTGCTTGCTTGGAAAAGAATATGCTGGTATAGGTTTCCTCGCCAAATAGGAGAACCTCCTTTAATTTTTCTATTATTTCCCCTTCGTTTTTTATAATTACAGAATCAGGCATGGTTAATTGAGATGAAGCAGAGCTTCCCCATTCCTTTTTAATGCAAAAATGTCCGTCAGGATTACATAACAATAATTCTCCATCTATAGAATCCCCTGAAGGTACAGGCATAAACCTTTCAGTAAATACTTTGTCTTCTTTCGCCACTCTACCAATTTTGCTGGATTTAAAAAGGACTGAATGAATACCTTCCACAACAGTACTTTTACCTGCTTCATTGGAACCTAGAATAACATTTAGACCATCCTCAAATTCCAGGTTCATATCCTTTAATCCCGCAAATCTCTTACAACCATATTTCTTAATTATCATCTCTT
>CAZHLF010000003.1:0-14100 GCA_964532845.1 uncultured Tissierella sp. | reverse complement strand
AATTATTATAATGTGCATTATCTTTGTTTATTGCTAGTTGAAGTGCTTCTTCATCCTCTGATAAGGATAATAGAAATTTTTGTGGAAATGATCCTTCTGAAAATTCCTGGTGTATCCTATCCGTTGTGATTCTTATTCCAAGATCATCATCTTCAACAATTAAGAGACTAAGTTCCTTCTCCAAGGACTTATATAAATCAATTCTACTAGTGAATACATCCTCTTCCACCCTGCCACTTAAAGAGATTCTAGCTATGGTGTTGTTGGTTTTACCTGATAAAATATCATTTGAAACTAAATTTAGGTCATCACTTTCTCTGATAACATATGATTTATCAATAAATCTATACTTTCCTGTTTCTACTCTTTTAGCACTGCTCTTTTCTTTTTCTATCTCTATAAGCCAGGCATTACCATTATGCTTACAATCTAGTCCGTCTGGCTCAGGGGTTCCTGGGTTAAATACCCTTTCTCCTGTTACCTCATTCTGCAATGGATAAACTATATGGGTATGCCCAAGTAAACAAAGATCCAACCCTAATGATTGAAGCTCCTCTATGCTCATATTGTAATAAGTATTGTCCATATCAGGTGAAAGTCCTTGTAGGGATCCATGAGCTATTCCAATATTAATTAGATTTTCATCCAAGGTTACATCCTTAATCCACCCAATATTATTTGTGGAGGAATGCTTAGTGTGACATGGAGCAGGATAAATCACTGCCTCGATTCCATATTCACTTAAGGAAAATGGCTTTTCCTCATTGACAAATAATACCTTGTCCGATGCATTCTTATTAAAAATCTCCCAAAGGTCACCCATACCATTATCGTAATCATGGTTCCCAGGCATAACAATCACACATTCACCATTGAACTTATCAAGAGAATGAGCAGCTGAGATAATACTTTTCTTATCTATTCCATTAATCCTGTCGAAGATATCTCCCGCAATAACAAAGAGATTTGCACCGTTTTCATTAGCTAATTGAATCATGTTGTCTAAGGTATCTAATCTTGCTTGTTGAAGCAATCCTCTTATATTATCTGGATACCCCTTAAATCTCATCCCTATATGTAAATCTGCAGTATGAAAAATCTTAATCATAGTGAACCCCCTCTACTTAATCTCTCCCAGTTTCTACCTTCCGCAGCAATTAGTTACTGCCTTTATATCCTAATTATACCTTATAAGTTGGATGAATTCATAGCCATTTTGATTTTCATAAAAACATTTGCCATCCAAGTAACTTTACCCTATAATTAGGTAAAGATATTTACACATCAATGTAGTGGTGTATATGTTTGTAGGAAGGAGAGTATCTTAATGCAAAGTACAAATTTTATAAATTATACAATTGGCCAAGATGCATTTAACCAGATATCCAATATCTGCTCTATATATGGAAAAAATCTCCAGCTAATTGGAGGAGAAAAAGCTCTGAACTCTTCAATAGATAAGTTAAAGGATGCTTTAAAGGATACTGATATGAAATTACTTGATCCCTTATTCTATGGTGGAGAATGTACATATGAAAATATGAATAGCTTATATAAAAAGATTAAAAATAGTAGAGCTGACATAATTGCAGGAGTGGGTGGAGGAAAAGCTATTGATACCGCCAAGGGAGTTGCCCACATGCTCAATTTGCCATGTATTACAATACCCACCATTGCTTCTACCTGTGCTTCAGCTACCAAACTTTCAGTTGTCTATGATAAAAATCATAAATTTATTGAATTCATGTTTTTTGACAATCCGCCAGTCCATTCTTTTATTGATAGTGAAATAATAGCTAAGGCTCCAGTGGAATACTTCCGTGCTGGTATGGGAGATACTTTGGCAAAACATTATGAATGTACATTTGCAGCAAGAGGAGAAAAGTTAAACTTCACTTCCGGACTTGGAGTATCCATAAGCAAAATGTGTGCACAGCCTATATTTCTATATGGTTTAAAGGCTTTAAGAGACTGTGAAGAAGGAATTGTTACGCCTGAATTAGAACAAATTATTCAATCTAATATTATAGCGACAGGACTTGTGTCTATTTTAGTAGATGAAGACTACAACGGAGCCCTAGCCCATTCTTTATTCTATGGTCTAACACTTCTACCCCATATAGAAGAAAAGTATCTACACGGGGATGTAGTAGCTTTTGGTATATTGGTTCAGCTAATGATTGACAAGGATTTGGATGAAGCACTAAAAGTAAGAAGTTTCTTAAAAGAACTAGGTTGTCCGGTTAGTTTAAAGGAGATAGAAGTTGAATTAAATAGAGAATCCCTTTCTGAAGTCCTTACAGAAACTGTTACTGGACCTGATATGAACAAGATTCCTTATAAAATTGATGAAGATATGGTATTTGAAGCATTAATAGAGCTTGAAAAAATCTAATAAAGGAGGTGAATTATTATTCACCTCCTTTATTTAGTGTAGAAATTTCATGATTTTTTTGTAATGCACTTATTTTCTATTGAAAGGTTATTCCGAAATCTTGGAGCTTATATTCATTACCAATCCATACTGGAGTTCCATTTTCTATAATATCAAAAAGATATTCTACATCTTCGTTATACATTCTAATACATCCAAGAGAAACATATTTACCTATGCTGTTAAAAGCTGCATTACCATGTATTCCGTATTCTCCCCCACCACCTATACTAAGCCCCATCCAGCGCTTACCCAGTGGGTTTGTAGGATCCCCACCTTTAATAGGATCATATTTTCCTGCTCCACCCCAATAAGGATTTACTTGCTTTACTACTATTTTAAACTTACCTTCAGGAGTATCTAATTCGGTTTTTCCTGTAGCAACCTTATATCTTTCAATAACTTTATCATCAGTTAGAAAATATAGGGTATTACTGCTTTTGTTAATAAAAATCCAATTCCCCTTTGGTACATCTTTTGTAAACAGAGGAGTTCTTTCTGGAATATAAATCTTTTTTAATCCAATATCCTCATTTATCTGATTAAGTGTATTTACTCCAACAATTCCATCAGCAATAAGACCATTATCTCTTTGGTAATTTATAACTGCTTCTTTTAAAATATTATCATAATAATATCCTTCGGCTCTATCCAAGTATCCCTTTTGGGAAAGAAACTTCTTAAGCATCAATACATCTTCGCTTACTATATCCTGCCTTAATATCAATTTATAATTTTCAAAGTAATTCATAGGCTGAATAGGAACTTCAATAGGAGAATATTCTAATGGTTCTAATGATGTATCAATAATAGGCTTATATATGATATCCTCACTAGGATTTGCTGAATTAGGAACTTCTAGTTCTAAATTTTGAATCTCGCTATAATGTTCTTGTATTACATAGTTTAAAGTACCTGTATTACTAGTAGGCATATATGTTGTAATTGCCGCAGCCAATAATAAAATTCTATAAATTGTCATAATAACCCTCCTTACATGCTATGTATATTTAACAACATGCAGAAAGATTACTAAAAAAAGCTTGATGTTTTCACATCAAGCCTACACTTCTTTCTTTTTCTTTTTTGGTACAACTTCTGGCTCAGGCATAGGCTCTTTCATAGAGGTTGCCCCTATTGGTTTTGAATCCTTTTTCTTTTTCTTCGGTTCATTAGTCTTTATACTTCTATCGCCCATAGGAATTCTCCTTTGTAAGTATATTTGTACTTATATACCCATCTTTCTAAGATTCCTAAACATTAAAAGTTTATACTATTTTCTTAGCTTTTTCACTAATAAATGTACTTGATAAATAGTTTATTATATCGCTTCTTTTAATTATTCCTATAAATATACCATCGTCATCTACAACGGGTACAAAGTTTTGATGTTTTGCTAAGTTAATTAAATCTTCAACATTAGACTCAATAGATACAGTATCGCTATGAATATGTCTTTCTACGTCATTAATAATGATCTTATTTGTATCTTCGATTCTTAAATCAGGTGTGTTTACAAGTTTCCATAAAAGATCACCCTCGGTTATGACTCCAACATATCTTCCTATGTTATCAAGGAGTGGTAAAGCAGTATAGGTATTTTTCTTCATCTTCTCCAATACTCGATCCATAGTTGTGTCTGTTGTAACATATTGAATACTTCTCTTTGGCGTTAAGAAAAATGCAATATTCATATTAACCCCTTTCTCTATGCTTAATCTTTTTACTTCTATATATAATTATATACCCAAGAGATATTATAATCAACATAGACAAACTAAGTTTAAGATACTCGTTCGAATTTATTTATAAGTTCAATTAGTTGATAATACTGCTTTTCTATAGCTTCTGCGAACCCAATTGCAGAAAATTTTTCTGTTGAACTTGCAGCATTATTAGACATTATTTCTCTTTTTTCATCATTAGACAATACCATCTGGATATATTGAAGGAATTCATCTTTTTCAACATAGGTATAGCCATTGTATCCATCTTCTACAACACCTTCAAGACATCTGTCCTTCTTGGCAACTACAGGTAGCCCTGAAGCCAAAGCCTCTATATACGTTAGTCCCTGTGTTTCACTTTGAGAAGCACTGACGAATACATCTCCAAGCTGATAATACAAACCTATTTCATCCCAAGGTCTCTCACCTGCAAAAATAGTATTGTGTGCTATACCAAGACTTGCTGCTAAACTCTTAAATGAATCAAGATCAGGCCCATCACCTATCAACAAAAACTTAGTATCATTTTTACTCTTTAAGAAGTCCTGTAAATTGCGCAAAACCTCTTCCAGATTTTTTTCTTCAGACATCCTTCCAATGTAAATAATAACCTTCTGGCTTTCATCAATTCCTAAAGATTTTTTTAATTTTTGGATATCTTCACAAGAGTAGCTCCCTTTGGAATACTTGTCCAACCTTATACCAGTAGGAACAACACTAATTTCCTTTACTACATTATATGATAATAGCAGATCTTTAACTTTTTCAGTTGGTACAACAACCATATTAGCTGAATTACAGAAATTCGCACTAAGTTTTCTAGCTGCTGATTTTGCAATGGTGTCTAGGATTCCAAATTTAACTATATAGTGAGTATAATCCTCATATATTGTATGGTAGGTGTGAACGTGTGGAATGTTTAAAAACCTTGCCATAGTTCTCCCAAAAATCCCTAGGGAAAATTCAGTATGTGTATGAATCATATCCAAATTCAATTTCTTGACTCTTCTTGATAAACGAGGGTGAAATACCATTCCAACTCGCCTTGAGCTCTTAAATGGCAGGCTGACAACCCTGAATACATTTTTTTCGTGCCTATCTGCTTTAGGATCTGTAGTTGTAAATACAAATACCTGATGTCCCAATTTTTCAAGATTTTCCTTCAGCATTAATACCGAAGTAGAAACACCATTTATTTGTGGATAATATGTATCTGTAAATAATCCTATTCTCATTTTTATGCCTCTTTCTAAGTAAATTACTGCAATGGTCTAATATTTATCTATTTTAAAGTATACTGTATCTTAATTAAAATATGATTAAAACAATGTAAAATTGCATTATTCACTTTCTATTTATACCATAAAACTAGGAGAAATAACAGAAAAACCTGCTATTTCTCCAAAATTGACTTATTTAAATAACTTTAGTATATTAGGAAACTATCATTTTATCTCCTGAAAAGTGTTCATATTAAATGACCTGATTAAGTCATCCTGTACATAATATAGGATATCTCCTATATATATGACTCTATTAACGTAGCTTCCATAAATTCCATCGCTGGAAATTTGCTTTAACACCTTCATATCTCCATTATCCTTAACCTGAAGAATGACCGCGCCATCAAAATATCCCTTTTGGTACTCTCCAGTTATACTTGATAGTTGTGCAGTAAAACCAATCATATCATCATCAGGATTTAACATCAAAGCCTTATGATTGTTTAATACCTCTGCATAGCTGCCAGAAGAACCAAGAATTAAATTGTTTATCTCTCTAGGCTTTGCACTATCTGATACATCAAATATGGATAGCTTGATTCCATCTTGACGACCAGTTTTTTCATCGATTGATTGACCAATACCTAGTAAAGTATCCTTGCCAATTGGGTGTAGATAATTTGAGAAGCCAGGAATCTTTAACTCCCCAACTACTTTTGGTGTCCCTGGATTAGATAGATCTAGTACAAACAATGGGTCTATTTGTCTAAAGGTAACAACATAACCCATATCCCCCATAAACCTTACTGAATAAATGGTTTCTCCCGGCGCAAGATTCTCAACTGAGCCTATTTGATTTAGATTCTTATCCAATACATAAACTGCATTTGTACTTTCTCTTTTCCAATTTGTAGTAGCAACTCTTAAATTTCCATTATATTCATCCATGGAGAATTGATTTAGTAGATAGCCTTCTACCATTCCTCCACCTGCAAACCCAATCTTCATACCATCTACACTAAACTTTGTAATGTTGGTTATAGTTCCCCAGATTGTGTTATAATCCTGACCTGATACATATAGAGCTTCATTACTCATATATACCTGTGTTCCACTACCTAAGAAGGCTTCAATTGTTGACTCTTCTTTTGCATCCTTTATATCAACTGCTGCAACCATTAGGTAATTTTGATCTCTTCTTCCTGGATAATACATAATGCTCTCAATTGGTAATTTCTCAAAATCATTATCTCGAACACTATCTCTATACATTGGAATATACCCATTATCATCACCCCAGAAGGAATACAGATATTGGTTAATTACTAGATAAACAGTATTGTCTTTTTTACGGCTTGATAGAAGATTTCCTTCTACCTCTAATTCCTTCATAAGGCTTGCTTTTCCGCTGGAGTTAAGGGAATATACTCCTAAATAGGTATAGCTCTTACCCATTGGAAGTATTCCAATTCTATCTTCTACAGCAGGAGCAATCATAGGCTTTTCAGTTTCAGGTATAGGTCTAATCCAATTATTAAACACATTCTTAGCACCTAAAATTACTAACCTTCCCTTATCTATATACATTTCTGTGAACTGAATATATTCTCCAGTCTTTTCATCTATGGTCATTTTGATTTCATCTGTTAAAATAGGTTTTCCATTATTTGCTCTATAGATCTTAATGGATTTGCCAGTAGCTACATAGATGAATTCTCCATCTGTCTTTATTATATCAGCTTCATTTACACCCTCTACTTGGTCATTTGTGTTTGAAAAATCATTGGATTTTGTATCTCCACCTGTAATACCTTCTTGAGCAGGAGCTTCTGCTGTTGGTGTAGTTGGAGCTGGCATAGGCATAGCTTCATCTCTTTGCATTGTTGGCATGCTATAATTCTTAATAATTTTCTCTAACTCAGCAGCTGATGAAACTTTTAAAGCCTGACCAATTTTTGATTTAATCTCTGCGACATTAGTCTCATTTAAATCTATTTCTTTTGCTCCTATAGTTATAACTCTATCACTATAGCCTACTTTTTTAGCCAGGATATTTTCTGCTATTACTCTTAGTGGAACCATGGTGCGCTCCTGGATTATTAAGGATTCAGTATCAAAAGGGATAGTTTGTACAGCCTTTGTGACTTCCTCAACCCTATAAAAACTTTTGCCTATAGGGAAATAATATGTCTTACCATTATATTTAATAATGGCTTCCCTATTTGTTCCATCATAGCTTACCTCGGCTCCAAAGTGCTCACTTATTGCCCTTAATGGCACTAAGGTTCTATCCTTGTGAATTACAGGTACTACATTTGGATTTGATGAATCAAGTGGAAATATCTCTTCTCCATGAAGTATCAAGGGACTCGCCACATGAAGCGCTATACTTTCCTCAGATAATGCTACAGCTGAAGCTGGAATACCACCTAACACTAAGGAAATCAGCAATATAAAAATTATTAACCTTCTCATACTTTTCCCTCCTATTTAGCAAAAAGAAAATCACCATATTCTGGTGATTTAATTATACCCTTTTATTAGGGAAATTTCGTTACATATTGGTTACGGTTTTTCTGAAAGCTTCTACACTTTCCTTTTCAGTAGCCCAAGAGGTAACAAGTCTTATAGCAGTATTTTCTTCATCTATCACTTGATGTACTGAATATATAAACTCATCCTTTAATTTATCCAGTACCTTATTTGGAAATATTGGGAACAGTTGATTTGAAAAAGGCTCAATTAAGAATTTATAGCCATTATCCAAGATAATTTCAGCTAATTCTTCAGCCATATTATTGGCATGCTTAGCAAGTTCAAAGTATAGGCCATCCTGGAATAATGCTTCAAACTGAATTCCAAGTACAAACCCCTTAGCCATCATGGCTCCTCTGTTTTTAATCAGATATCTAAAGTCCTCCTTTAGTTCATCCTTAACTATAACTAGAGCTTCCCCCAACAATGCACCATTCTTAGTACCACCTATATAGAATACATCAACTAAATTTGCAATATCCTTTAAAGTTAGATCATTAGCTTTACATGTCAGAGCCGAACCTAGTCTTGCCCCATCCATAAATAAAAGAAGATTGTGTTTTTTAGTACATTTACTTATAGCCTCAAGCTCATTTTTAGTATAAATAGTTCCTAGTTCTGTAGTATTGGAGATATATACCATTTTAGGCTGTACCATATGCTCATCAATATGAAGTTTAAGTACCTTTTCTATGTCCTCTGGTGTTAACTTTCCATCTTTTGTAGGTACTGCTACTACCTTATGACCTGAAGTCTCTACAGCCCCTGTTTCATGGACATTGATATGGCCTGAGTCTGCTGATATAACTGCCTGATATGGTTTTAAGAATGAGGAAATAGTTAGTACATTTGTAAGGGTTCCAGCTGCAATAAAATGAATCTCAACATCTTCTCTTCCTAATTCCCTCATAATATATTTTTTAGCTATATCACTATGTACATCAAGTCCATAACCTGCATTTTTTTCTAAATTAGACTTACTTAAAAGTTCCAATACCTTTGGATGAGCTCCCTCGCTGTAATCATTCATAAAACTATGCATTTAATCTACCCCTTTCATCCATCGGGGACAGTCCCTCTTGACTCCCCATTGGGGACGGTCCCCATTGACTCCCCACAAAGGGACGGTCCTTAATGGATATTTTGTTTTTTTATGGTGTTAACTATACTTTTATCTATCCCAACTAAAGAAGCTATTTGCCTATTACTAAAGGTGGTTCCCTTTAATAGTAAGTTAATTATTGCCTCATAATGATAAAACTGATTCCTTATTTCATTTATATGATTGATACCTTTTTCCTTGAAATAAGTTGAAATTATATGTTGAGCTGTGTATAACTTAAACTCATCTATATCTTCTTTTGTATCTAAGTAAATATTGGTATCTTCAATCTTGTGAAAGTCTTTAAACTTATCAATCGATCCAAAAATTCCATATAAAAGTTCTTTTTGTTTACTGCAAATAATCTCATTCTTATTTATAAACTCAATATAGCTACTCCACTTATATTCATGAGGTGAATTAACCATTTTTGCTTTTACAGGATTATTATGTATATACCTGACAACACTTAGAAGATGCCTTTCATCATAGATGGCCTCACTTCTAAATCTATCCTGGAATACATGACCTCTTCTGTCCTTAATATAATTATATCTGATGGCATATTTAGTATTAATCTTCTTTGTAAAGGATGCTAGGTTATGTAAGTCTGACTTAAGTAGCAGGTGCACATGATTATCCATAACACAATAGGTTGTTATATTTACATCAACTTCCTCATCTCGATTCTTAATACATTCTAGGAAGTAATTCTTTAAGTCCTTTGTGTTAAATATCTTTTCATCATTATTCCCTCTCATCATTACATGATAATAGTCTATGGGACTTTCAACTCTAGGTTTTCTTGGCATATACACCATCCTCTAATAATAGTATATCTAAGAAACTTAAATTAGGTCTAACTTAAGTTTAGTACATTATCAGCTTAAAATCTACAAGTTTTTTCTATAAGGTCCGTCCCCCATTGAATCCCCACCAGGGACAGTCCCCAATGGGTACCCATTGGGGACTGTCCCTAATGAATTTATCTTTTCCTGGGTATATTATTATTAGAAAGACAGGTGATATAGTGAGTCTTAGGAAGAAGTTTTATGTAAATCTAATACTTAAATCCATAATCATCATTAGCATAATATTTGTCCTTCTTGATTGGATGCCTATTCTTAGTAAGGACAATACTTTAGATACCACTATGTATTCATATGGTTTTAAGGCCCTGGTAATTTTACTGATCTCTTTATTAGTATTTATAACAGGGCAGGATGTATTAAATGAAAAAGATGCCATAATGATGAAGGTGATTTTCATTTTAGTAATTATTGCCGATTCTTCTCTTGTACTTATTAATACTCCTGTAATAGGGATTATGTTCTTCTCCTTTGTACAATTTGGGCTAATTCTTAGAAACTCAAGAAGCATGATGGAAAAGATAAAGTTCAATAGAAATAACAAGCTAAGAACTAGTTTATTTGTAAACACCATATTGGCTACTCTATTGTTTATTTTTAATCTTATAAGACTTATGAATGGTCTTATGGAAGAAAAGCTCCTTTTACTTATAATGGCACTATATGGCTTAATGGTATCAATTTCTCTCTGGACAGCTTTTGCAAATTACTTATTAGGAATTTTTCCAAAGATTAATTCCTGTCTAGTAGCTCTCGGAATGGCCTTCTTTGTCCTTTGTGATTTTAATGTGGGGTTGTCCCTGATACTTCCATATGGACTTATTAGGGATATAGCTTCAGCCTTAGTATGGATATTCTATACTCCAGCACTTACACTAATCGCCCTAAGTGGATATAAACTTAATGGGATAAAACAAAATCACTAGCAGATGATAGTCTACTAGTGATTTTTAATTCTTAATTATACTACACTGTCTTTACTGGTTTCTTCTTATCATTCTTTACAGAAGGCTTGATAGTAGTTTTCCAAGCATGCATTGCAAGAGACACTGCAATTACTCCGTAGGCTACGAAAACTCTAAAGTATTCTCCAAGCTGTGCATTGTTTAAAAGTTGTTTCCCAGCCTGAGGTGCTACTGTAAACAATGTATGGAACAAGATTACTCCAATTATTGCTTGTTTGTTGGTAGCCTTTTGCACTGAAGCTCCTCCAACTAATAGTGCTGCTATAGCAAATAGTCCAACCTGAGTGTGCGCTCCATAAGTGGAGAAGGTTCCAATGTTTTGTAGATATATTAGCTGTCCCCAGCTAGCAAGTACAGTGGATAAAATCATAGCTATTATTCTTGTCTTATCTACGTTAATTCCAGCTGCGTTTGCCACAACCCTTGATTGACCTACAGTCTTCATATTCTGTCCAAGTTTTGTCTTAAGTAAAATATTGTTAAACATACATAGTGCAACTATGCAAAGATAGGTAGTTACAGGAATATAAACACTTAGAACAACAGCCTCAATTGCTTTGATATATGTTAGAGCATATAATATCCCACCAAATATAATATAGGATACTGGCTTACTTAAGTTAAACTCCTCATCCTTCTTAATGAGTTTAAACTTTACTATTTTCCAAATCTGTAACATCACCATTACAATAAGGCCAATAGTTAATCCATGTAATAGAAGTAGTCTATCTGTTGATAAAAAGCCCTCAATACCCGGAATAAATGTGAGTGCATATACTATCACTGCACCTATTATAAGTTTTAAGTCCTTCATTAAAGGAACACCCGTATTTTTTACCTTGTTGAATATGATCTTTATAATTCCTACAGCTAAAGTAACAAAGAACATAATTTCAATCAAAGTAAGCATTGATACTGTATCCAGGGAATATTTCAAATTTCCAGTCAAGTCTATAGTGTTTTTTACACCTATACCACCTGTAATTATCAAGGTATCGTTACTTACTGGTATAATTCCCCCTATAATAAATAGGAAAAATAATAGATACAATCCTTCAGCAAAGTAGCCAAGAACCATCCCTGCGATCATCTCTGAACCCTTCATCATGTTGAAAAGCTTTCCTACTAACCATCCAAATACTATAGCTATAGGAGTAGTCATTAGGACTGCCAATAGAAATCCATTGATCCCTGTAAAACCCCAGTATACAATCCAGAAAACAGATATTTGAGCTGCTACTGCACCTATGGTTATACCAAAGTTAAGACCCATTCCTGCTAATACTGGAATTAAAAGGGCTAAAACCATAAATCCATTTCTTCCTATACGTGTAAACAACTCTCCACCTACAAAGGTCAAAGGATTGCCTGAAACTGCTATAGCTCCAATACAAAGGAGTGAAAATAGCAAAACTACCTTGTTTTCATTAATAAAATTTAAAAATCTATCTCTCGTATTGTTCATTATTTATTACCTCCTCTTGACTTAGAAAGGGCATATAGAATAATGCCATTGGAGATAATTAATCTAAGTACGTCTGACATGTTTCCTTCAGGAAGAATCTTATTCGCAACTGGAAGAGCTACAGCCAAAATTCCCTGGAAAAGAAATGCTCCTATTATAACATGGGAAATCTTTGCCTTTTTAATACTCGCTCCACCGATTAAAACTGCAGCAACTGAATGGAATCCCATCATCATTGGTGCATTATATAGCTGTAAAAATCCATAGCTTTGTGCATAAACAATGATACCCATAGCAGCAAGAGCTGTAGATAAAGCTGTACCAATTATTCTCATCTTATCAATATTGATACCTGATGCCTTGGTAAATATAGGATTAGATCCCGCAGCACTCATAGCCATACCTGTTTTACTTCTCATAAATAAGTAAACTATAAAACATACCAAAAGAAAGAAAAGTATTAAACCTGTTGGAATGTTCAAAGCTTTAACACCTTCACCAATACTAAAGTCAAGGAAGTTATTAAACACACCACCAAAGCTTCCATCAAGGCTTATGGTATTTCTCATTCCTTGCTGCCCTATAGGCCATATAAGCTGCCCATCCTTAAAAGGCAGTGCAAGCCAGATCATATTCATAAAGGCAATGGCTGAGAAACCAACATATGTAGAAACAGTCATTTCTGAGCCCTTAACCTTATTAAGTATTAGTCCATATCCAACCCCTATTAAAGCTCCCAACACAATAGCTACAGCCATTGCTGTAATAATAGCCAGCCAAGGATTAGCTACTCCTAGTTCTATGGTAAGTGTAGCACCCAAAAGTCCTGCAACTATCCCTAAGGATATACCAAAATTTAAGCCTATTCCACATTGTACTGCTGGAACCATTGCAAGAACTAGTATCCCATACATGCCCCATCTTCTTATGGAATCACTCAAAAGATTTGGTACACTAAGACCTAAAGGAGCTGCCGCAAATAACATCAATAAAAAGAAACCTGTAATAATAATTCTTGGAAGTCCAATATTATCATAAGCTGAGCTTAACTTCTCACGCATTTTTAGCACCTTCTTTCTTCTTTCCTGCCATAGCCAATCCAAACTCTGCATCAGGTGCATCAGGAGTTAATATTGTAGCCAGCTTCCCATCAGAAACAATGGCTATCCTGTCACATAAAGACCTAAGCTCAACTAACTCTGAGCTTACCATTATGATGGTTAAACCTGTTTCTCTGTTTAATTTAACAAGGTACTCAAGTACTAACTTCTTAGCCCCGATATCAATACCCCTTGTTGGCTCAGATACTATTAGAATATCCGGATCCATTGTCAAGGCTCTGGCTAGGCACACCTTCTGTTGATTACCCCCTGAAAGGCTTCCTACAGCCTGCCTTGGACCAGTACATCTAATATCTAATAGTTTAATCATATTTAGAGCATGATCTTTTGCCTTATTCTTATCATATAGTTTTATTGGCCCAAGTTTTTTAAGAAAATCTTCCTTTATCTGCATAGCAGTAAAAGCAATATTTTCATCAATTGGTTCCTCTAAAAGAAGACCTACCCCTCTTCTATCCTCAGATACACAGGCAATTCCATTTTCTAAAGCATTTCCTAGTTTAGAAAGTTGCAGTTCTTTACCGAAAGCTTTTACACTTCCTTCAGATTCATATAAACCCATTATGCCATTAGGAATACCTATTTTCCCTTGTCCGGCTAGTCCACCAATTCCAAATATCTCGCCCTTTCTAATATCCAAATCAAGGCCCTTTACCATT
>CAZHLF010000002.1:0-30480 GCA_964532845.1 uncultured Tissierella sp. | reverse complement strand
TTGTATCCATGTTTATAATATTTTGATATAAACCATAGGATAAATAACTGACTATACCAATCCATAATAGATATAATAAGCCTTTTGTCTTCTTGTCTCCTATTTTTCTAAGAAAATCATAAACATAGAATGATAACACACCGATTAACACCCTTGGTAATACTGATACTAAAGGATTCAAAAATACGAAGGATACTGGTGTAGGATTGGTTATAGCTTGAAAAATACTAAATATACCAAATATAAGTCCTACAAAAGCCCCTACGACAGGTCCTTCCATAATGGCTCCGATAATCACAGGTATATGCATTATAGTTGCCCTTGTAGGACCTACAGGAATAAACCCTAAAGGTGTCATCCCTAATACTGCGGAAATTCCACCCAGCACCCCGATTATTGCTAATTTTCTTACATCAAATCTTTTATTCAATTTTCATCCCTCCGCTCTAGTTCCATTAGGATACCAGTCGATATTTTTATTCAGTTTAAACCGTCCAGCTCATTACGATGCCAGCTACAAGCAAAATACTTGCAGTTTTCATTTAAGTATCAGGAGTAATTGCATAGCAATTACCTCACTCCACTGCAATTATGTGAGTTGATTTGTACTCACATAATTATAAATGCCTCAAGCCATTTACACAATACTTTTTTCATAAAGAGCTTAGGCTTTTTCCAAAAAGGGGTCAGGCTTAACTTATTTACCAATATCTTTCAATGCTAAAATCGCACCATAGCTTTCAGCACTATTTACTGCATTGGAAATAGCCATGCTCATAACCTCCGCAGCTAATATTCCAACCAGATTTATATCCGCATCTATTCTATTAGTACCCAAGGTAAAGATAGTATCTCCATCCATCATTGTATGAACCGGATTAATAGATTTTGCATATCCATTGTGAGACATTTGTGCTACTTTATTGCCTTGAGCTTTATTAAGTTTTGCATTTGTTGCAACAACACCTACAGTTGTATTCTTAAAAGCATCCATAGGATTTGCTGCCATGGTTTTTAAAATATCTACAGTAGATAGCATTTGATTGTTTTTATAGTCATATACTCCAGCTATTTGCTTATTGTCCTTAAAGTCATAAATGTCTCCAAAAGCATTTACAGATACCATGGCTGCCACTACTAGTTCTCCAACCTTAATACTTGCACTTCCAAGTCCAGATTTCATCGCATTAGCTGGTCCTAGGATTTTCCCCACTGTAGCGCCCATACCACAACCAACATTACCTTGTTTTAACTCTCTAAAATCTGCTACTTGTGCAGCTTTGTATCCCATATTAAAATCAGGTCGTATTTTATAATCTCCAATGTTTAAATCAAATATTACCGCTGAGGCAACTATAGGAACTTTTGTCACCCCAACATCAAACCCAATATTCTTTTCCTCCAAATATTTCATTACACCCGATGCAGCATCTAATCCAAATGCTGAACCTCCAGATAGAACAATAGCGTGAACCTTATCCACCATTTTTTCAGCTTGAAATAAATCTGTCTCTCTAGTTCCTGGTGCAGAACCTCTAACATCTACTCCACCAGTTGCCCCCTCTTCATATATAATTACACTACAACCAGTCATCCCCTCAAGAGACTCCTGATGCCCTACCTTTATACCTTCAACATCTGTAATATATCCTGGATACATGATAACCTCCTTGTTCAATTGACAATTGACAGTTGACAATTGACAATTAAAAGATTTGAAAGAAGAAAATTAACAATTAAAAATTAATAATAATAACTAGAAGATTAAAATTATGAATGATTAATAATTAAGCAATTTAACCAAGAACTTTTCGTTCTTATTATTACCCTTTTTAACACCTCCACACAACAAAAGGACGACTAAAAGTCGTCCCAAGTTTAAAATATGCATTTTCATTTGCATATTTCTTTTTTATTGTCTTTTTATTTTCCATTGTCAATTGTCAATTGTCAACTGTCAATTACTCTTCATTGTCCACTGTCAATTGTTAGCCTATTATAATCATCTTGTCCCCTGCATTTACCACTGAGCCTGCTGGGGTTGGAATGCTTACTACTTTACCATCTACTGGTGATATTATTTCGTTTTCCATCTTCATTGCTTCAAGAATAAGTAATACTTGGCCTGATTTAACTGTTTCGCCTTCTTTAACGTTTATTCTTAATATACTGCCTGGCATAGGTGCTTCAATTGATGTCTGACCAGCTGATACAACCGCTTCCTTTTTAACAACTGGCGAAGGAGCAGCTGGAGCTGCAGCAGGTGCTGTTGCCGGAGTTACTGGAGCAGCTTGTGGTGCAGTTTGGGCTACTCTTGGAGCCGTTGAACCACCCTTTACTTCTTCTACTTCTACCTCATAAGAGTTACCATTGACATTTATTATAAATTTTCTCATTTCTAGCCTCCTAGTATTTAAGCTTATTTTACAGTTTAAAGTTTACTAAGCAATTGTTCTTTTCTACCCATATCCGCCCACGCAATAGTGTTCTGTGGTATTCTTCTTATGGTCTGAATATTTATATTTTCTATGCTATCATTCAAAATAGTTGCTATAGACGCTGAAATTACTGCTATTAGCTCTGAATTATCCATAAGATTAACCTCTGAAACAGCTTCTGATTCATTAATTAAATCTTCATTAACTACTTCTTGGTCTTTTGCTAATAATCTCTTAAAAAAACTCATCTTTTCACCTCTTTAAACTGGCAAGTTGCCATGCTTCTTGCTTGGTCTATTCTCTCTCTTTGATTCCAACATATCAAAAGCTGAAATAAGTCTCGGTCTTGTAATACTTGGAACTAAAACATCATCTACAAAACCTCTTTGAGCAGCAATATAAGGATTAGCTACGGTATTTTTATACTCTTCAATCTTTTCTTTTCTAGTTGTAATTGGGTCATCTGAGTTTTTAATGTCATTCTTAAATATAATATTCGCAGCTCCATCTGGTCCCATTACAGCAATTTCAGCACTTGGCCATGCAAATACCTGATCTGCACCTAAATCCTTACTACACATGGCTAAATAAGCTCCACCATATGCTTTTCTTAAAACAAGTGTAACCTTTGGAACTGTTGCTTCACTATAGGCATAAAGCATTTTAGCACCATGTCTTATTATTCCACCATATTCTTGAGCAGTACCAGGTAAGAAGCCTGGAACGTCTACTAAATTTAGTAGTGGTATATTGAATGCATCACATGTTCTTATAAATCTTCCAGCCTTATCGGAAGCATTGATATCCAAACATCCCGCAAGAACCTTTGGCTGATTTGCAATAACTCCAATTGATTTTCCATTTAATCTTATAAAACCAGTTAAAATATTTTGAGCATATAAAGGCTGTACTTCAAAGAATGAACCCTCATCTGCAATTAACTTTATAACATCCTTCATATCATAAGGTTTATTTGGACTTTCAGGTATAATCTCATTTAAACTATCTTCAACTCTATTGATATTATCATCTGATAAGTAAACTGGAGCATTTTCCAAGTTGTTTGATGGTAAATATGATAACAACACCTTGATTCTTTCGATACATTCTTCATCTGAATTATCAACAAAGTGAGCAACTCCACTAACCTTATTGTGAGTTACTGCTCCGCCTAAATCTTCTTGAGTTACTTCTTCCCCCGTTACTGATTTGATAACTTGAGGACCTGTAATAAACATCATACTAGTCTTTTCCACCATAAATATGAAATCAGTCAAGGCTGGTGAATAAACTGCTCCACCTGCACAAGGTCCCATAATTACTGATATTTGAGGAATCACACCAGATGCTAAAGTATTTCGGTAGAAAATCTTTCCATAACCTGAAAGAGCATCAACACCTTCTTGAATTCTAGCTCCACCTGAATCATTCATCCCAACTAAAGGAGCACCCATTTTAAGGGCCATTTCCTGCACCTTGCATATCTTTGCAGCATGCATTTCACCAAGGGAACCTCCCACTACAGTAAAATCCTGTGCATAAACATAAACAAGTCTTCCATCTACTGTACCATATCCTGTAACTACTCCATCTGCAGGAGCATCAACCTCAGCCATATCAAAATTGGTTGATCTGTGTTTTACAAACTTATCCAATTCAACAAAACTACCCTTATCCATAAGAGCATTGATCCTTTCTCTGGCTGTTAATTTTCCAGAGCTATGGTGCTTTTCAATTCTTTTCTCCCCACCGCCTAACTCAATCTTAGCACTTTCTTCGAGAAGTTTTTCGATGTTCTCTCTCATTATTCACACTCCCTATAAGTTTTTATCTCTGGCTTATTTCTACCAGTACTCCATTAGTTGCTTTAGGGTGAATAAATGCAATTTTTGCACCACCAGCACCTAGTCTAGGAGTCTCGTCAATTAATCTAATACCCTTAGCTTTTAATTCTTCTAGAGCCTTTTCTATATCATCAACTCTAAAGGCTATATGATGAAGTCCTTCGCCTTTCTTTTCAATAAACTTAGCAATGGTTCCTTCATCAGATGTAGATTGCAATAATTCTACTTCTGTATCCCCTACTGGCAAAAAAGCAGTTATAACCTTTTGATCAACCACTTCCTCAGTACCAGTACATTTAATACCTAAAGCACCTTGATAAAAAGCTAATGATTCTTCAATACTTTTTACAGCAATACCTATATGGTCCACTCTTGATATGTCCATAAGCTCCTCCTCTTATTTTAAATGATTAATTCCCAATAAGCTTTATGATTCTGTCTTTAGCAGTATAAGGGTCAATTTCTCTTAAAGTTACCGCCTTTGACAACTCTTCTAAAAGATCATTTTTAACTGCCTTTTCCATTATTATTCTAATTAGCTCATCTTGAGCTAATTCTATTATTTCTTGTTTATTGTTCCTTGTCCTTCTCATATTAAGCTCTCCGTTGTCCTCTAATATTTTCTTGTGGACAAGTATGCTTTTTAGAAGCTCATCAATTCCCTGATTCTTACCTGCTGCAATTTTTAATACAGATGGTCTAAATGCTTTCTTATCATTTAAATCAAGATTCATTTCAATCTCTAGCTTTGTTTTGTCGGCTCCATCTAAATCGCTTTTATTAATAGCAAATACATCTGCTATTTCCATGGTACCAGCTTTAATTGCCTGAATATCATCACCCATATTTGGAACCATAACCATAACAACTGTATCTGCTGACTTAACTATATCTATTTCAGATTGACCAACTCCCACAGTTTCAACAAATATATAGTCACATCCAAAGATATCCAATATCTTTATTGCACCTCTAGTAGCCTTTGATAAACCACCAAGTGAACCTCTGGTCCCCATACTCCTTATAAATACTCCCTTATCAAGGGCCAGATCATTCATTCTGATTCTATCTCCCAAGATAGCTCCTCCACTAAATGGACTGGTAGGGTCAATAGCAATGATACCTATTTTCTTATCCTGTTTTCTTAATGCTTTTGCCAATTTGTCTGTCAACGTTGATTTTCCAGCACCAGGAGAGCCTGTAATACCAATTACATAGGCTCTTCCTGATTTATCATATAGCTTTTTTATCAATTCAATAGCTTCAGAATCATTATTCTCAAACATTGATATCAGTCTAGCACAGGCTCTTTTATCGCCTTCTAATAATCTCTCCTCAATGTTCAAACAAAGCACCACCTATTGTCTTTTTAAGTTACTCTTTATGAATTCAACAATGTCTGTTGTTGCAGTACCAGGAGTAAATATAGCCTCTACTCCGCAGTCCTTTAATCCAGGAATATCATCATCTGGTATTACTCCTCCACCAATTACCAATACATCATCTACATTTTCAGCTTTTAAAAGATTTACTACTCTAGGAAAAAGGTGATTATGTGCACCTGATAATATACTCATAGCGACAACATCTACGTCCTCCTGCAGTGCTGCAGCAACAATCTGCTCTGGAGTTTGTCTTAATCCAGTATAGATAACCTCCATTCCTGCATCTCTCAACGCTCTAGCAACAACCTTTGCTCCTCTGTCGTGACCATCTAAGCCAGGTTTAGCAACTAGAACTCTTATAGGTCTATCCATTATACTTCCTCCAATCTATAATCAAAATTAAAATCTTAAAGAATTACAGTTTGCTCATATTCTCCAAATACATCTCTTAATACATTACAGATTTCTCCTAATGTAGCATAGGCTTTAACTGTATCTAGTATAAATGGCATCAGGTTTTCATCTGTAGCAGCTTTATCCTTAAGAATCTTTAAGGTTGATTCAACTAAATCATTATCTCTTTCCAATCTAAGTTTAGCTAGCTTTTCTCTTTGATTGATTTCTACTTGTGGATTTACCCTCAATAGATCTCTTTTACCTTCTTCTTCAACCTGAAACTTATTTACTCCTACAACTATTTGTTCCTTAGATTCAACTTCCATTTGATATTTATATGCTGCATTTTGGATTTCCTTTTGGATATATCCAACCTCAATTGCCTTAGGAGCTCCCCCTAATGCATCGATACTTTCAATATACTTCTTAGCTTGTTCTTCTATCTCATTAGTTAGACTTTCTATATAGAATGAACCAGCAAGTGGGTCAATTGTCTCAGTTACCCCTGATTCATATCCAACTATCTGTTGGGTTCTAAGTGCAATTCTTACAGAATCCTCTGTAGGTAATGCTAAAGCTTCATCTCTTGAATTGGTATGAAGACTTTGAGTTCCTCCAAGAACTGCAGCCAATGTTTGAATTGCAACTCTTATAATGTTGTTGTCTGGTTGTTGAGCTGTAAGAGTTGAGCCTGCAGTTTGAGTATGGAATTTAAGCTGCATTGATTTCCCACTCTTAGCTTTGAATCTTTCCTTCATAATTTTTGCCCATAATCTTCTAGCAGCTCTGAATTTTGCAACTTCTTCCAAAAGATTATTATGAGCATTAAAGAAAAATGATAGTCTTGGAGCAAAATCATCTATATCAAGGCCAGCTCTAATAGCAGCCTCAACATAAGCAATTCCATCAGCTAGTGTAAATGCTACTTCTTGTGCAGCTGTAGACCCAGCTTCTCTGATATGATAGCCACTGATGGATATAGTATTCCATTGAGGAACCTCTTTTGAACAATATTCAAATATATTAGTTATTAGCCTCATGGATTCTGTTGGAGGAAATATATAAGTTCCTCTAGCAATATACTCCTTAAGAATATCATTTTGAATTGTTCCTCTTAAAGCAGTAGCAGGAGTACCTTGCTTTTCAGCCACAGCAATATACATGGCTAAAAGAACACTTGCTGGTGCGTTTATAGTCATTGATGTACTAACCTTTTCTAATGGTATACCATCAAAAAGAATTTCCATATCCCTTAATGAATCTATTGCAACCCCTACTTTACCAACTTCTCCTTCTGATAATGCATCATCAGAGTCATATCCTATTTGCGTAGGTAGGTCAAATGCTATAGAAAGTCCAGTTTGTCCCTGTTCCAATAAATACTTATATCTAAGGTTTGATTCTTCTGCATTTCCAAATCCAGCATATTGTCTCATGGTCCATAGTCTTCCCCTATACATGGTTGGTTGAACACCTCTAGTATAAGGATACTCTCCAGGATATCCCAGACTTTCATCATAGTCTTCACTTTGTACATCTAGCGGAGTATATAGTCTTTTTATCTCAATATCTGAAGTAGTTTTAAAGTTTTCTTTTCTTTCAGGAAATTTTCTAATAGCTTTACCAACATTATTTGTTTCCCATTTATCCATAGAGGATTTTATACCTTCTAGTTTCTTCTCATCGAACATTGTTTTACCTCCCTTAAGGTTTTCTAACTTCTATTTAAGCTTTGATGATACTGCTTGCAGGAATCTCAAAATCAAACACACCCTAACCTCATTATATTAAATTTCAACACACTATTGCAATACGTATATAGGACCAAATATTCAATATAGTTGAAATTATGAACAAATTGTTCCTATCTTTGTTGTAATCTCTTAACAAAGGATATTAAAGTAGGACTTTTCTATTCATAACAAAACAAAAAAGGTAGGAAACCCTACCTTTTTATTACTCTTCTTCTCCTAAGAAAATTCTTTCAAATTCTTTAGCATCTATTGTTTCTTTTTCAAGAAGCGCTTCTGCTATTCTATGAAGAATATCTAAGTTTTCAGATATTAATTTTTCAGCTTTATGATAAGCTACATCAATAAGCTTTCTCATTTCGCTATCTATTGAAGCAGCTACTTCTTCAGAATAGTTTCTAGTTCTTCCAAAGTCTCTTCCTACAAATACTTCTTCTTCATCTGTTCCATATGTCATTGGCCCCAGTTTCTCATTCATACCATAGTGAGTTACCATGCTTCTTGCTATCTTTGTAGCCCTTTCAATATCATTCTGTGCACCAGTACTAATATCTCCAAGAACAAGAGCTTCTGCAACTCTACCACCTAATAGCATTATAAGTCTGTCTTCCATCATACCTTTGGTAATAAAACTTCTATCCTCTTCAGGTATATATGAAGTAAAACCTCCAGCCATACCTCTAGGTATAATAGTTACCATATGAACTGGATCAGAGCCTGGAGTTAGTCTTCCTGTTAAGGCATGACCTGCTTCATGATAAGCTGTAAGTCTTCTTTCCTTATCGCTTACTACCTTGCTCTTCTTTTCAGGTCCAGCTTGAACTTTTATCGATGCTTCTTCAACTAAATGCATCGGAATCAGTTTAAGATTATATCTTGCTGTTAAAAGCGCTGCTTCATTTACAAGATTTTCTAAGTCTGCAGGAGTAAATCCAGGTGTTCTCTTTGCTACAACCTTTAAATCAACATCTTCTGCCAACGGCTTATTCTTTGTATGAACTTGAAGAATAGCCTCTCTACCTCTGATATCTGGTAATCCTACATAAATAGTTCTGTCAAATCTACCTGGTCTTAAAAGTGCAGGGTCCAGAATATCTGCTCTATTGGTAGCTGCCATAACAATAATTCCTTCATTTTTGGCAAATCCATCCATTTCAACAAGGAGTTGGTTTAGGGTTTGTTCTCTTTCATCATGACCACCACCTAAGCCAGCACCTCTTCTTCTACCTACAGCATCAATTTCATCAATGAAAATTATACAAGGTGAGTTTTTCTTAGCCTGCTCGAATAAGTCCCTAACACGGCTAGCACCCACACCAACAAACATTTCAACGAAATCAGAACCTGATATCGTAAAGAAAGGTACTCCCGCTTCTCCTGCTACAGCCTTACTTAAGTAGGTTTTACCTGTTCCAGGAGGTCCTACCAACAAAACTCCAGTAGGGATTCTTGCACCTATTTCAATATATTTTTTAGGACTTCTTAAGAAATCTACAATTTCCTTTAATTCTTCTTTTTCTTCTTCCAATCCAGCCACATCAGCAAATGTAACCAGTTTTCCATCCTCTTCTTTGATCATCCTAGCTCTGCTCTTACCGAAGGACATAACTTTTCCTCCGCCACCGCCTTGAGACTGTTGCATAAACACAAACCAAAACACTCCAAAAACTAATAAAATCATAATAGTTGGTAGTAATTCTACATACCATGGAGTTACAGGTGGTAACTCCCCACCAAGCTGCAAAATTCCAGAATCAACTAATTTTTGAAGATAATCCTTATATAAAACATCTTCAATTATTCCAGGAATAACAGTAGTAAATTCTGTATCATCAAGTAATCTTCCCTTTAAAACACTACCATTTTGTACGAGGATTTTTATATTTTCCCCTTCAATATTTTCAATTAAATCAGTTACATCCAACTCCGTAGTTGTTTGTACTTCAGTACCAAACATATTTACTGCAAACATTATCAATATAACAATTAAAAGGTAAACGCTTATGCCTTTAAAAAATCGTTTCAAACTAAATGCTCCCTCCTTTATGCTAAAACATATTGTTTAATTATAGCATACAATTATTGTCTAATCAATTAGCTTCTGTATACTTCTTCCTTTAAAGCTCCTACGTAAGGCAGGTTTCTGTACATCTCTGAATAATCTAATCCGTATCCAACTACAAACTCATCTGGAATTTCAAAACCTAGATAATCTACCTTAACTTCAATACTTCTTCTTTCAGGTTTATCCAGCAATGTGCAAATTCTAACGCTATTTGCGCCTCTTTTCTTAAGTATATCTGTTAAGTAATTTAATGTAAGACCTGTATCAATAATGTCTTCAACTATTAAAAGCTCTTTACCTTCAACACTAAAATCAAGGTCTTTGATTATTCTTACTTCTCCAGTAGAAATAGTTGATTTACCATAGCTTGAGACAGCCATAAAATCTAAAGTCACAGGAAGCTTTATATTCTTAACAAGTTCAGACATAAATATAACTGCACCTTTTAATATACCAATTACTACAAGGTCCTTATCCATATAATCTTTAGTTATTATATCGCCTAATTCCTTTACTCTTTTCTCAATATCTTCTTCACTTACTAGTACTTCTTTTATAAAATCTTCCACATTAATTCCTCCTAAATATTTTTTATCTTTATTATCATCATTCTCTTTGTGTTTTCTGTTACTTTATATAGTTCACTTGATACAAAATTACATACCCAAATGATATTCTCATCATCTAAAAGTATAGGTATCTTATCTCTCTCGTCTTTAGGAATCTTCATATCAATAAAATAATCCTTAAGTTTCTTACTGCCATTCATACCATATGGAACTATTCTATCTCCATTTCTCCTATTTCTAAGTATAAGTCTTCCCTTTATTTTATCATAATCAAAGCATCTGGTGTCTTTATCTTTAATAATAATATTGTCCTCTACTACCTTTATATCAACTATCAAATTTAGGTTCTTTAAGACGTTTTCTCCTAAAAAGAGTTCATATTCATAATTGTTAAAACCATTTTGAGCATATTCTATTATTAAATTATCATAGCTAATACGGCCAATTAATCCTCCCGGTAAATCTATTTGCTTACCAGTTTCACCTCGTTGAAATAACTCATCAAGAGAATTTATATTAGCTTCACTCAGTCCTTCAAGACTCTTTTTAATTTTAAATATTGCCATTCTTATTATTCTTAATCGTATAGCCTTATCTTCCAGATTATAAAGAGTGCCCTTTAAGATTATACTATTATCCCTTTCATTTTTCACTAGTAAGTTATACTTCTCTTTTGTAAACTGGTGTAAAAACTCGCTGTCTAAAGTAGCTGTCTGAGAAAGTCTCCACAGAACATCAACTATGTTTGGATTAAAGTTATCTTTTATAAATGGAATCAACTCAAGTCTGACCTTATTTCTGTTATAAATAGACTCTAGGTTAGTTTTATCAAGGACTGTTTCGATTTGATTTTTAGATATGTAATTCTCAATATCCTCTCTTGAAACATTAAGAATAGGCCTTATAATATCCCCACTGATTAGCTCCATTGCTCTAAGTCCATCTATTCCAGTTCCTCTCATTATTCTGAGTAATAGAGTCTCAGCCTGATCGTTTTTATTGTGAGCAACAGCAATCTTTCCTGCACCTAACTCTGATAAAATCTTTCTAAAGAACCCATATCTTAGTTCTCTCCCAGCTTCTTCAGCTGTAATCTTCTTCTCTTTTGCATAGCCTACCATATCTACATCCTTATAATAAAATGGTAGGTTCAGCTGTTTTGCTTTTTCCTGGACAAATAATCGGTCTGATAAGGCATCATCCCCTCTAACTCCATGATTGACGTGAGCAATGTAGATATTAATATCTATATAATCTCTAACTTGGAGTAAAACATAAAGTAGAGCCATTGAATCTGGCCCTCCCGATACTCCAACAACTATATTATCATTTTCCCTTATCAAATTAAATCTCTTGATATTGTCCATAACTTTATCAATCACAGTATCACCCTCTAATTAATATACCCTAAAAAACCACAAATCACAACATGGCAATTGACAATTGACTATTGACAGTTGACAGTTATTAGGGTCTATCTTATATGTCATTAAACCCGAGCTTCCTCGTTTTACTCGGAATGACAGCTTTGTCATCCTGAGATGGGCACTATTTCAATGCTAACGAGGATCTCGGGTTTTCATTAAAATCATTGTTTTTCTTTATTTATTTTTAATCCTATTTCTTATTCTTTTAATTGTCCATTGTCAACTGTCAATTGTCAATTAATCAGTTGTTATTCCTCCATACTTTTGTCACCATTACCGTCATATCATCTTTTATTTCATTGCCGCTTGACAATTTTGCGATTTGGAGAATTTCATCTGCTATGGCTTGTGGACTTTGAGAATTCAATCCTTCTATAACTTCAGTCATCCAGTTTTCAGGGTTTCTACCTTTATCTTTATTGGAATCAAGGACTCCGTCTGACATCATTATAATAAGATCACCATCCTCTATACTTTCCTCATATATATTTAAATGGATATTCTTTAGAATCCCAATTGGTAAGCTATAAGAATTAATTATCCTTACACCTTCTCTTCCCTTAATAAACGTAGGCGAAGCCCCTGATTTAATTGATTGTAGTCTTCCCTTATATAAATCTATAAATGATAAGTCCATTGTTGTAAATGATTCATCCCGAGAACTGGTTCTTAGAATGTCGTTTATGGTTTTAATAGTCATCTGTCTATCTAAGTTAACCTCCATCATCTTTTCAAGAATTGATATTGCAGTAGAGCTTTCGTAGTTTGCCTTACTTCCAGTACCCATACCATCACTGATGGCTACAAAACTAGTATTCTCTACATCTCCGAATGTAAAATTATCGCCTGAAATCCCATTTTCTGAATTAGGCAATGTAGCAACCTTAGTTAATGAGCCATATCTTGTAGTTCGAACCAATTTCATACTATTTGAATTTTCAATTGAGCCAAGGGTAAAGTCTGCAGTCATAGGATAACCCAGTGCATTGGAAATAATCTTACTGACCCTTCCAACTCTATCCACACTATTTCCGGATGCAAATTGGAGATAAATTTCCATATTATCAGGAGTTAGTTGAGCTACTACAATATCCTTTAAATCAAATCTTTTGTTCTTTAGTTCTTTTTCCAATAATTCTTCAAGTTCTTCATTAAAGGTTGAATGCTTATATACATCCAGATTTATATTAGATACCACTTTACTTAACCCCTCCAGCTGCTGTACAAGAACCTGTCGTTGTTCCTGAATTATTTTATTTCCATTTTCTATTTCCTTATATTTTAAGTACGCTTCTTCTAAAGCCTTTTTATTTTCTTCCAAATTGTCACAGGATTTTAGAATTGAAACTAGTAGATCATCCTTGTTTTCAACATCACTTTCCAATACTCCTATGGCCGTAAATAATGAGTAGTAGGTTGTATAGTAGCTCTTCTCCCAACAAATCTGGTGGTTTTTACATGTACTACATTCTTCTTTAATTTCATCAATTATTCCATATACCCCATAGCTTGAAAAAACATCATCTTCTTCTGCCTTCTGCTTATAAGTTCTAGCCATAGATTCCAAAAGTCTTGCCATATTGTCAAGTTTGTTGGAGGCTATCTCAAATTTTCTGTTTTCGAACTCCTTCCTTACCTTAGATGTTGGATGGAATAAACTAGTTAAGGAACTATCCATTCTGTTATATATAGCTAGAAAGGCAAGTGAAGATATTAAGAGTTCCTTATATCCTAAAAAGCTTGTCCCTAGACCATTTACATAGAAGCTGACAATTGAGTTGCCAAGTATAAATCCTATTATAGCTCCGCTCTTCCCCAACTCTCTAAACAGTCCAGCAAGCATTCCTCCAACAGCTAGAATTGATATAATGAATGGCATTTCCACTTCAGATATATACGATATCATTCCTAATATAATTCCTGTAATTCCACCAATAAATATTCCTTGATTGTAACTAATTAAAAGTATGAGTAATATACTAATTATGTTTTTAATCGATGCTCCAAATATGCTGATACTATTAATACCAGATAATATAAGTGCCAGGGTTACAAAGCTACAGATCATCTTCTCATTTGATATTTCCTTATTCCCCAGCTCCTCCATAGGAATACTAAAGGAAAATACATATGTCATAGTAAATACTAAAATCCCCTCGAAGGCTACTAGTATCATGTCATAAACTACCATTGAGCCCATAAATGTTAGTACACCAAATCTAACCAGAACAAAGATCAATGCATTAATTACAGATGCATTAATGAGTGAGTATTTCTTGTTCTCACTATATAAGGTGAAAAATGCATATATAAGAAGCGAACTTATATAGTAGCTTATTCCACCAAACTTTAGAGCCGTCAAGGTTCCAGCTAAAGACGCAAATAAAACAGCTTTGTTTTCCTTCTTAAATATTAGGTAAGAGCCTAAAAAGGAGATTCCAAAAGGATAAAGCCTGTCCAATATACTAACTCTGGCTAATAAAAAACTTATGATTATTAATATAGTTGCATTCCAGTCAACCTTTATGTCCAATTTACTTTTCGATAGTACAGATTCCATTTTAGTCATTATTACCACCCCTATTTTTCTTTTCTTCATACTACCAAATGGGTAAAAGAAAATTTGTCTATATAGGGTATTGAAACTATGAATCTTCAGACAATAACTAGGTTAATCACCTATAACCTTAAGCTATTTTAATTAAAGTTAAGATTAACATACATTAACCTTGTAAGGATTGAAATTAACAACTTCGATAATATAAGTCCCCAATTGTCCTTTAAATGTATTTGTTTGTCTTATAATGAAAAAAAGACACAAAAAAAACCGGAAAATCCGGTTTTATTAGTCCATGTTTGATGCTTTTTTAGTTTTTATTCCACTGCTTTTTCTGTTATCTCTAGTTTTAATCTGAGTCATTTTTTCACTGCTATCCTTAAGGAATATGTTTAGTTTATCCTCAAAAGACATAAATTTTTGTTTCTCGTCTGTTTTATTCCACTCGATTTCGACTGGCTTATTTGACTTTGGTTTGGCTTGTCTAATTGATAAACTGATCTTTCCTTCTTTAGAAATGGAAAGAACCTTTACCTTTACCTTTTGATCTTTCTTTAAATAATCTGCTACCTTCTCTACATAATCATGTGATATTTCAGAGATATGTACTAGGCCACTTTTTCCTTCAGGTAGTTGAATGAACGCACCAAAATTGGTAATCCCAGTGACAGTACCATCAACAATTTCTCCAACAACTACGGACATAAATAAATGATTCCTCCTTAAAAATATTTCAGTAATAAAATAATCTTTATATTAAAACAAGTATATACGAGAAAATAAATATTGTCAATTAATTATCACCTTTGAACACATCAAAAATCTTGTTATCTTTTTTATTTCTATCAATGTAAATTATCTCTCTAGGCTTTACCATCCCAAGTTCATCTCTCGCAACCTTTTCAATAAACTCCAAGGTTCCACTTTCTTCAATCGCTTCATTTAATTCATCTACTTCCTTCTGTAGCGTTTCAATCTTTTCTTGGTTTATAGCCTTCTTTGCTTGTAAATCCTTCATGAGACTTCTTTGATGAGTAATGGCTAAAATAACATAAATTCCCAGAATTAATAGGACTATATGTATTAGCCTTAGACCCTTTTGTTTTTTTCTTCTCTTTATTGTTTTTGTTCTAGTATTTCTAGAGCTTATATGATTTCTATCCATAGAATCACGCCTTTGTAAACAATTATCACTTTTTCTTTCGTATTATCTTACTATATCTACCCATTTCTTTTAGAAAAATATTACCTACTTGCAAGAGTTTATGAATTTTTATCTTTGTAATCGTTTTTCTAAATGGATAAAATATCAATTTCATTATCTCACTAATCACCTTTATTATCAACTTAAAAATAAAAATAAAAAATGGTAAAAATATTCTAGAAAGGGTTAAAAGATAAAGTCCTACTCCTCCAAAGCTGCCTATAAAGATAAAACCCCTTAATACTCCATCCGTAGTTTTGACAAGCATTATGAAAAATATAATAACTATAATAATCCAAAATAGCAAATCCTCAATATATGACATGAGTTTACTAGGCTTAGTGAAGTATCTGAACGTTCTATACAGATCAAATAAAACTCCAATGAAGGCCCCAATTAAAATTGATGTTCCAAAGGATATAAAATCCCCCATTATATTAATTTCCATAATATCACCTATTTAAATATCTTTCCCATGAGATTCTTTGGAGTTCCCTCCTTATTGATATAAGTGATACTATTAATAATCCCAGAAATCCTAACACTACCTTCATCTAAGTTTAACTTACTTACATTAAGTCCCTCACCCTTGATACTTAAACCTCCCTTTATCGTCGATAGTACAATGGTATTATCATTAAAGCTATCAACTTGCTCTACACCTGATATACCAAGATTGTTTCTATCTTCCAATACTATATTTTGAGTCTTTGTGCCTACTCTTATATCCGCCACAACAATCCCTCCTATTGTAAAGCTAGAGTACTCTTAATGATAAATTCTCATTAATAATAATATGAATAAAAAAAGGCTTTTATACCAAAAGCCTTTAATCAATATTTCTATATAGTGTTGTCGCTAGATCCTTACCAACATTATCTTTTATAAGGAGTACCTCAATTTTTAATGAACCACTTCCAAAGTTAATCTGAACTTCATCTCCTACATTAACTTCATCACCAGGTTTTGCAACTTTCCCATTGATAAGTACCTTTCCCTGCTCACAAGCTTCCTTAGCAATAGTTCTTCTCTTTATGATCCTTGCATTTTTTAAATACTTGTCAATTCTCATATTTTCCTCCTAATAGTGCATAGAAAAAAATCAGGTCAATGACCTGATTTTTCTAATTTATTTCTTTTTACCTTTTTTAGGTACATTAACTACTTCTTTTAATCCTTTTCCTGCTTTGAAAACTGGAGCTTTTGATGCTGGAATTTTAATAACTTCTTCTGGATTTCTTGGATTTCTTCCTTCTCTAGCTTTTCTTTCTCTTACTTCAAAAGTTCCAAATCCAACTAATTGAACTTTGTCACCTTTTGCTAGAGATTCTTCAACGGATTTCATGAAACCATTTAATGCTGCTTCTGCATCCTTTTTAGTCAAATTACTTTTTTCTGCAATGCTAGCTATTAATTCAGCCTTATTCATAATCAATTCCTCCTCTTTTTGTTCTTCTGTAGTATATTAAATATTAAAACACACCCTATTCTACCTGTTTTGCTTCATTCCAAAGTAAATCCATCTCTTCAAGGGTCATCTTTTCTAATTCTTTACCCATTTTGCCTGCTTTAAACTCCATAATCTCTAATCTTTTAATAAATTTTTTGATTGTTCTATTTAAAGCAATCTCTGGATTTATATCCAGAAACCTTGAAAGATTTACTACAGCGAATATTAGGTCGCCTACCTCACCTTCGACTCGTTCATCACCTTTCCCGTAAAGCTTCATAGCTTCAACAACCTCATAGAATTCTTCCTTGACCTTATCTAAAGGGCCTTGGATATCATCCCAGTCAAAACCAATATCTGCTGCCTTATCTTGTACCTTATAGCTAAGCATAAGGGCTGGTAGCCTTGGTAAATCCTTAAGTTTTCCAGAAAGAGTAGTTATTTCCCTGTTTTCATATTTTATCTTATTCCAATTATATACTACTTCCTCTGAATTTTCCACATCTTTTTGAGAAAAAACATGTGGATGTCGCAAAATTAACTTGTTTGCCAAGGATGAGGTTATCTCAATCGGGTTAAATTCACCTTCCTCATAGGCTATTTGGCTATGAAATACTACCTGTAAGAGAAGATCTCCCAGCTCTTCACATAAGTTATCTACATCTTTACTGTCGATTGCATCTACAACTTCATAGGCTTCTTCAATTAAAGACTGTCTTATAGACTCGTGAGTCTGCTCAATATCCCATGGGCACCCTTCATTGCCTCTTAATATCCTCATTATACCCATAATATCATTAAAATCATATATATTTTTATTATTTTTCTCAATCTTTGGCACATAAATACTTGTTAGAGAGCCTACATCGTCATAATGGTCCAGTTGGAATACCGGAATCTTCAATATTTTTTCCTGTTTTTTGATTCCACCGCTGTGAATTAGCCAAACTACATGGTCATCAGAATAAATTTCTGATAAAACAATTTTAACCTCTGAAAGTATACGCTGATTGTAAACTTGGGTTATAATAGTATCCACATTAATATCCACCATTAAACTATCAAATACTGCCCCATCTACCACCTTAAGCCCATTAACAGGATCTCTTCCCACAATTTCAATCATAGGCTCAATAAAGCTCATACCTGAAACTATTTCTAATTCAAGTCCTTCCTCCAATAGTAACTCAACAGTCTTTTCTGCAACCATAGGATTCCCCGGAACATAATAATTTATTTCATCCTCTAACTGGGATTCACGCTTTAGTTCTTCAACAATTGAACTATAGACATCTAAAAATTCCTCAGATGAATCATAGATGTAATCATAAGATTTGTAGCTTATATTATTGTCTATAAAATACTGTACCGTAGGATGCTTCTCAGTTCTTAGAAAGTTTTTTCTTCCACCATTAATTCTATTTACCGCACCTAATGTTAAAGCATCAACACTTCCAGGACCTAAACCTACTACATAAATCTTTCCCATAACTTTCTCCTTAGTTTACTTTTTCTTTTTATATTTAAATCTTTCAAGTTTACTCCCGATTTTTTCTCCCCTTGGAAGCATAGCAAAGTCTTCTTTCGTCAAAGTACCTGTTACTACTAATAGTATCACATATGTTATTACTCCTGCCAATACTCCTCCTAGGGTACTTAATCTATCTCCAACAACACTTGCTGAAACAACATAGCCAAGTCTGGCCATAATAGCCATTCCTACTGAAGAGATTAAAGGTTTTAAAACTATTGTTTTATAATCGAGCTTTAACTTAGTTATTCTAACTATACTATATAGATCCAAAAGGGAAGCAACCGCATAAGTAACGACTGTACTAAATGCTGCCCCGAGAATATTAATGGATGGAATTCCAGTTAAAATATAAGTAAGTACAATCTTAAATACTGCTCCTATAGCAAGATTTTTTACCGGAACGAAGGTCTTACCTAATCCCTGAAGCATTGCTGTCAATGTCTGAACTAAGGTTAAGAATATTACACCAAAGGACAGAACTGATAGAATTCGACCAATGCTGTCTATATCCTGTGCAGTGTTATTATAATACAATAAATTAATAAGTGGTCTGGCTAAGACAAAAAGTCCAAGTGCTGCAGGAAGACCTATTAAAAGAGTAATTCTTATTCCTGAAGAAATAATATCCTTTATTTCACCTTTGTTTTTTCTTATATAAGCATCTGATATAGCGGGTACCATACTCATTGCAATAGCTACAGAAAATACCATTGGTAGATTTATTAATGTTTGAGCCATACCCTTAAGCTGACCATATAAATCATTGGCTAATTTTGCAGAATACCCAATAGACTGAAGTCTTTGAAATACCAATGCAGTATCTATGGTATCCATTATTGGAACGATAGCTGAACCAATGGTTATTGGAATTGATATTGCAAGTAAATCCTTTACTATTGTAGATGTATTATACTGTTTATCTACTGTACAAAGTCTAACCTCTTCTTTTATGGAGTTTCTATTTTTAAAATAAATAAAGATTATTACTGCGAAACCTGCTATTGCACCTGCAGAACCTCCAAAAGAAGCCCCACCTGCCGCAATTGGTAGTCCCTTATCTAAAAGTAATGTTGTTAGAGATAATCCTACTGCAACCCGGATAAGCTGCTCAGCAATTTGAGATGTAGCTGTTGGCACCATTGTTTTTCTTCCTTGGAAAAAACCTCTGAAGGATGACATAATAGGTACAAAAAACAATGCTGGTACTAATGCTATTAAGGAATAATATGCATTTTTATTGCCAACAGACTCAACTATTGCCTCTGCGCCAATCAAAATGAATAAGGAAGATAAAATTCCTCCAATAAGTAAACCAACAAATGCTACTTTAAATACCTTATATGCACTTCTATAATCTCCCAAAGCCCTTTTCTCTGAAACTAGCTTAGCGATAGCTACTGGAAATCCTGATGTAGAAAGGGTTAATAGCAATTGATAAAATGGATATGCAGTTTGATAATATCCCATACCTTCTGGCTTTATGATATTTGATAATGGTATTCTGTAAATTGCACCTAAAATTTTAACTATAATACCTGCGATGCTTAAAATTGCAGCACCTTTAAGAAAATTGTTGTCCTTCGACATTAAATGTTACCTCCTAATTCTAAAAATACTAACTTATTTAGACATAAAGAAATTGCGTAGCAATTGCTTCACACAGCCGCAATAAATTATTGTTTTCAACCGAAAACAATAATTCATTTAGGTATCATGGTAATTGCAAAGCAATTACTTCACTCCACCGCAATAGGTTATTGTTTTCTTGAAAACAATAATCTATTATACCATATGTATATGTATTAATTCCATTAAAAAACCCACCCCTTAGGGTAGGTTTTAATTTTCCATCTGTTTCGATAAAAATCCTGCAGCAGTTTCTACAAGCTTTACTTCTAGCTCACCCATCTTTACATTTGGCTCCTTTGAAACAAGAGCTACTGCACCTATAGGATCACCTTGCATTACTATTGGTGAAATAACCTGTGCTGAGTAAGTACCTTCTCCCTCATCCTCGTAATATATCTTAATAGGCTTATTGGTATCACTGGTAACATAAGTACTTCTATTCTCAGTTAAGCGTTCTAAATCAGGACTAACTCTTTTATCCATAAATTCTTTCTTTGAACCACCTGAAATTGCAATAATAGTATCCCTGTCTGAAATAATTGCAGTATGGTTAGTATTATCATGCAAAGACTGGCAATACTCTGCTGCAAACTCATTAAGCTCTCCAATTGGAGAATATTTTTTTAATATTACCTGACCTTCTCTATCTGTAAATATTTCCAATGGATCTCCTTCTCTGATTCTGAGGGTCCTTCTAATCTCTTTTGGTATAACTACTCTGCCTAAATCATCTATCCGTCTAACAATTCCTGTAGCCTTCAAATTTCTCCCTCCTATACTTAGTACGCTTATTATTTTACTAAAAGGGAAAAATTATGCATCTACAATTTGGGAGAAAAAGTTATAGCTAATTAATTATTTGATTCCATATACTTTTCTACTTTAGCATCATCTCTTAGAGCTTGTACCTTATCTAGGTATTTTTGCTCTTTAAGAACTTTTACTATTTCATCCTTTAATTCCTCAAATGTATCCTTCTTTTCTTCTACTCTAATAATATGATATCCTACCTCAGTTTTTACTATACCACTGGTTTCTCCTTCTTCCAAAGCCATTGCTGCATCTTCGAATTCGGCTATCATAAAGCCTTTACCAAAATATCCCAAATCTCCACCCTTTGCAGCAGAAACACTATCTAAAGATTCCAAAGTTGCAAGAGTTGAAAAATCTTCACCAGCATTAAGTTTAGATAAAACATCCTTTGCTTCATCTTCAGTAGCAAGTAAAATATGACTTGCCTTTAAGATTATTGCACTATCCTTATTTTCTTCAAAATATTTCTTAGAGTCCTCATCAGTAATAGAAACAGTCTTTAAGAATTCCTCTTTATGCTGCTCAACTATAAGCTCTTTTCTTAAATTCTCCACAAAGAAATCCTTTGATATATTGTTTTTTGTAAGAAATTCGTCGAAATTTTCTTGGCCTTCCATCTCAGTAATTGTTCCTTCCAATCTTTTCTGAACATCGTCTTCACTTACAACAATTTTCATTTCTTCTGACTCTTTAGCAATTATTTTTTCCATTATCAGCTTTTCAAGAATGCTTTCCTTAAGAGATTCCCCAAAGGTTTTTCCATCCATTCCTGTTTGTTCAAGAGCATCTTCTCCCAGCTCTCTTTCATATAGGTTTTTGAATACTTCAAAATCAGCATCAAATTCCTCTTGTGTTATCCCTTCACCGTTAACTGAACCCACTAATCCTTCAGTATTCTTAGCACAAGCTGAAAGAAATATAGATAAGCTTAACATCAAGACAACTATCAAAATACTTCTTCTATTAAATTTAATCAATAAAAACATCCTCTCTACTTTTTACTTAAATCATTTAACTACATAATACATCATACATTATTTTTAATGTTTACAAAACCGTTAATTTTTTCAATTAATGACTTTAGCTCTGGTAATGTGTTTTTTGCCCTAAATAGAAAATATGGTGAAGATGATAAGTCAAAGGACAATCTTTTTCCATAATCCCCCGACAACTTTTGAATAAGCTCAAGAGAAAGTTTCTCCGTAGAGGCAAATTCCAACTTAATATCATTGTCCCTTTGAAGGATATTTTTGATATCTATCTTATTTGCATTGGCTCTGATATAGGAAATCTCCATTAAGTTTTCCACTTCTCTAGGCAAGTCACCAAATCTATCTATAAGCTCATCTAAAAGCTCACTAAAATCACTTTCACTTTCAAGAGATGATATCTTCTTATAAACCTCTATTTTTTGTTCTTCATCGCTAATATATTTCTTAGGAATATACCCATCTACCTTCAAATCAATTGTAGTATCGATTGATTCCTTAACCTTCTCACCTTTAAGTCGGCTAATAGCCTGACCTAAGAATTTCACATAAAGGTCGTATCCTATGGAATCCATATGACCATGCTGTGCATGACCAACAAGGTTTCCAGCTCCTCTTATTTCCAAGTCCCTCATAGCTATTTTATAGCCCGATCCGAATTCAGTGAATTCCTTAATAGCCCTTAGCCTCTTTTCAGCTACCTCTGTCAACACCTTATCCCTTTCATAGGTAAAATATCCATAGGCAACTCTATTGGAACGTCCTACTCTTCCTCTTAGCTGGTACAATTGGGATAACCCCATTTTATCAGCATCATAGATTATAATAGTATTTACATTAGGAATATCTAATCCTGTTTCAATTATGGTTGTACAAATTAGTACATCCTGCTCTTTGTTCAAGAAATCCATCATAACATGTTCCAGTTGTCTTTCGCCCATTTGACCATGACCTATGGTAAATGTAGCTTCAGGCACCAATGCTCTCAGTTTGGAGGCAATCATATCTATTGATTCAACCCTATTATAAACAAAATAAACTTGCCCACCTCTTCCAATTTCACGCAATATGGCATCTCTTACCATTTGAGGATTAAATTCCACAACATATGTCTGAATAGGATATCTTTCTTCAGGTGGATCCTCTATTACAGACATATCCCTTATTCCTACAAGGGACATATGAAGGGTTCTTGGTATCGGAGTAGCTGTAAGGGTTAGAACATCTACGGTTTCTTTAAGTTTCTTTAGAGCCTCTTTGTGTTTTACTCCAAATCTTTGCTCCTCATCTATTATTAAAAGACCTAAATCTTTAAAAACAACATCCTTTGACAATAGTCTATGTGTACCTACTACTAAATCTATACTTCCTCTTCTTATGCCTTCAACTGCTACCTTGATATCATGAGCTGTTTTAAATCTGCTTAGTAATGCTACTTTAATAGGAAAATTGCTGAATCTATCCATTATGGTGTTATAATGCTGTTGTGCCAATATAGTTGTTGGAACAAGAATAGCTACCTGTTTGCCTTCCATAATAGCTTTAAATGCACCTCTTAATGCAACCTCCGTCTTACCATAGCCAACATCTCCACACAGAAGTCTATCCATAGGCCTATCTTTTTCCATATCTTTCTTAATCTCTTCAGCACTAGATAATTGTCCTTCTGTTTCTTCATATGGGAAAAAGTCCTCAAATTGAGCTTGCCAAGGTGTGTCAGGACCATAGGCATAGCCTTTAAGCTTCTCCCTCTTTGCATAAAGCTCTACTAAATCCATAGCCATTTCTTCAACAGCCTTTTTAGCCTTAACCTTAGTCTTAGTCCAATCCTGACTGCTAAGCTTATTTATCTTAGGTCTTTCATCAGAACCTATATATTTTTGAATTAAATTCATCTGGTCTACAGGTAGATACAATTTGTCCTTTCCCTTGTATTGAATGGAAAGGAAATCTTTTTTGACTCCCTGAATGGCAAGTTGCTCCACTCCTTCATATTGACCAATACCATAGTTTTCATGTACTACAAAATCACCAACATTAAGGTCAGAAAATGAAAGCTCTTTACCTTTTTTCTTTTGCTTCTTGCTGGATTTATTTTTCCCAGCTCCAAATATTTCTTTGTCACTGATTACTACAAGTTTTAAGCTACTGTATTCAAATCCACCCTTTAAACTACCAGGGGTAATGAATATCTGATTTGACTTTATTTCTCCCTCTCTAGTCTTATGGAAGCTGGTTTCAACACCCATGTCCAATAGATTTTGTTGTAGTCTCTGTCCTCTTTCCTCAGTACCAGAAAGGATAATAATCTTGTAACCTCTATATCTATAATGATTTAAGTCCTCTTTTAAAAGGTCCATCTTTGAATGATAGCTTTGCATTGACTTAGATGAGAAATTTACAATAGATTTTGGGCTAAAGGTGTTTTCCTTAATAAGTGCGCTATTTGCAATCAAAGTGTGTTTTACAATTTCAGGAATTAAATCCTTGTATTCATAGTTTATATTTATATGACCTGGCAATACTTCGCCAATTTCCAAAAGGTCAGTATACCTTACGTTAAAGTCCTGTCTAAAGTTCTTAAAGCTTTCTTCAACTCTCTTTGGTTCATCCATAATAATTATGAAGTTTTCTTTGAAATAGTTAATAATACTTGATAAATATTTTTGGGGAATATATGGAATTACCAAATCTCTATTTGATAAGTAACTGTTCTCTTTCATTTCGTCAATATATTTATTGAACTTTTCAGATGCATTTGAGTCAGTGGCTTTAGTAACTGTTTTTTTTAAATCCTTTTCAAGATTTTTAATTATATCCTCCTTAAAATCATCTAATATCATAATTTCTTTAACAGGAGGAACACTGCATTTAACTACATTATCAATAGACCTTTGGGTAAGCATATCAAAGGTTCTAATAGAATCAACTTCTGTATCAAAGAGCTCTACTCTATATGGGTTTTGACTATCTGGAGGAAAAAAGTCTATAATTCCTCCTCTTAGGCTAAATTGTCCAATACCTTCAACCATATGAACTCTTTCATAGCCTGCACTTACAAATGTCTGAATAGTTTTTTCAAGATCAATCTCTTCACCCTGTTGGAAGATTTGTGTATAATCCTGGAATAACTTTGGCTTTAAAATCTTATCCAGAATCGCACTTAAAGATGAGACTACAATCAAATCCTCACCTTTATTTAACGATGATAGGACATTTATCCTCTGGATTTGTCTTTCTGAACTATATGCATCAACGTCATAGAGAAGTAGCTCTCTTTTAGGAAAAAGGCTTACATTAATACTTCCTAAGTTCTTTATATCCTCATACAAAAATCTACTTCTTGCTTCATCGTATGTAATAAGGAGTATTTGCTTATTTGTATGCTCCTTTAGAGCATAACAAAAATGCCCCAAATTCTCATCTATGATTCCATAGGTGGATATTGGAGATACTTTGTCCTCAATTTCAGTTAAAAGCTTATTATAGGAATCTAGATTCCTTAAGGGGTCAATCAAAAAATCCATCATTTTATACTCCTGTACATAAACACCTTAAGCCCAGGTTTATTCCTGGGCCTTGGTCTTTATATTATATTTATTCATTGCAGAATCTATACCTTCACAAATAATCTTTTCTACAGCTTCAGCTGCAGTTAATAGTGATTCATCCATAGCAGGCTTTTCTTCCTTGGGAAATCTACTTAGGACGAAATCCGCCAAATCCTGGTTAGGGTATTTTTTCCCTATACCAATCTTAACTCTAGGAAAATTCTCATCTTGAAGATGATATATAATGGATTTTAGTCCATTATGAGAACCTGCACTTCCTTTTTTCTTTACTCTTATGGCTGCAAAATCTATATCTATGTCATCTACTACAATAATAATGTTTTCTACAGGGACTTTATAGAATTGAAATAATTCCCTAACTGAAATCCCACTATTGTTCATAAATGTCTGTGGCTTAACTAGCATTACCTTTTCGTTGCCTATTTTACCTTCTCCGTATACCGCTTTAAATTTAATCTTGTTTAGATCAATCTTATTCCTTCTAGAGAGAATATCAATGGTATCAAAGCCAACGTTGTGTCTTGTATTAGTATAATCCTTTCCTGGATTTCCTAATCCTATTACAACATACAAAATATCATCTCCTGTAACTACTCTGATTAATCAAACAATATGCTTACAGATTCACTGCTGTTAATCTTTTTAATTGCCTTTGCAAATAATGGTGCAACACTTACTACATCAATTTTCTCACATTGTTGCTCTGGTCTAAATGGAATAGTATCTGTAATAACGAATTTTTCCAACTCTGAGTTGCAAATTCTGTCAACAGCAGGTCCTGATAATACTCCATGAGTAGCACAGCCATATACCTTTTTAGCACCAAAATCCTTAAGAACGCTAGCAGCTTTAACTATTGTACCAGCTGTATCTATAATGTCATCTACAATAATAACATTTTTACCTTCAATATCTCCAATTACATTCATAACCTCAGATACATTTGGTTTAGGTCTTCTCTTTTCAATAATTGCGATTGGCATATCTAGTAGATTAGCAAATGTTCTAGCTCTCGTAACTCCACCTAAATCTGGGGAAACAATAACTGTATCTGAACCCTTTAAGAATTCGAAATAATGAGCAAGTATTGGGATTGCTGAAAGATGATCAACAGGAATATCAAAGTAACCTTGAATTTGTCCAGCATGTAAATCCATAGTTACAACTCTGTCCGCACCAGCTTTTGTTACTATATCTGCAACAAGTTTAGCTGTGATTGGCTCTCTTGCCTTTGTTTTTCTATCTTGTCTTGCATATCCATAATATGGAATTACTGCATTGATTCTACCTGCAGATGCTCTTTTAACAGCATCAATCATAATCAATAGCTCCATTAGATTATCATTTACTGGAGAGTGTGTTGGCTGAATAATATATACATCCTGACCTCTAACAGTTTCACTTATGTTTACATTTATTTCACCATCACTGAAATGAGTAACTTCACAAGCACCCATATTGATATCTAAATGTTCACATATCTTCTTAACTAATTCTACATTGGCATTTCCAGTAAATACCTTAATTCCACCTAAACATAGGTTCATTTATACTGCCTCCTAGTTATTATTTGTGTTTTTTCAAACCTTTTTTATCTACCCAGCCAGGCATATTGACCTGACGAGCCCTTGCAATAGATAAGTCTCCTTCTCCTACATCCTTTGTAATGGTAGAACCAGCTGCTACATAACCCCATTCTTTAACTAATACAGGGGCTACAAGATTTGAGTTACTACCAATAAAAGCATTGTCTTCAATAGTTGATCTGAACTTATCACGACCATTGTAATTTACAAATACTACACCACATCCAATGTTGACATTACTTCCTACATCAGCATCGCCAACATACGAAAGATGGCTCGCTTTAGAATTATCACCAAGGATAGCATTTTTAACCTCAACAAAATTACCTATTTTAACACTCTTTCCAAGATGACTCTTTGGTCTTAGATGTGCATATGGACCAATATGAGTATTATCATCTACATAACTTTCTTCAATTAATGAGGATTCTATATCTACAAAGTTACCAACTTTACTGTTGGAGATTCTTGTGTTACTTCTAATAAGACAATTCTCTCCTATCACAGTATCTCCTTCTAATACACATCCAGGATAAATAATTGTATCCCTTCCAATTTTAACACTTTTTTCGATGTAGGTATTGGATGGGTCAATTAGGGTAACTCCTTGAAGCATATGGAAGGTATTGATTCTTTTTCTCATTTCTCTTTCGCATTCCCAAAGCTGCACTCTGGTATTTACACCCTGAATTTCATTGTAATCTTCAATAACACAGGCTCCTACCTTAAATCCATCTTTCTTAAGGATGCTAATAACATCTGTCAGATAGTATTCCTTCTGAGCATTGTTGTTATCAATCTTATTTAATGCATTTTTAAGAGCAGCACCCTTAAAACAATACATTCCTGAATTGATTTCATTTAAAGCACGTTCATCTTCTGTTGCATCCTTTTGCTCTACAATCTTAACAAGTTCCCCTGTATTTTCTCTTACTATTCGACCATAACCTGTTGCATCTTCTAAAATTGCAGTTAAAACAGTTCCTTCATATTCACCTTCATTATGAAAAGCGATTAAATTTTTCAAAGTTTCATCTGTTACTAATGGAGTATCTCCACAAAGAATCGTAACGGTAGAGTCATCAGGAATTTCATCGATGGCTTGAATAACAGCAAAACCCGTACCATAAGGGGCTCCTTCATAAATTGGTTGCTCTTTGTATAATATGGAAGAACTATTTATAGCCTCAATTACTTGATCTTTCCCGTGACCAACAATTACAATTCTTTTTTCAATATCTGCCTTATTGCATGAATCCAAGACATATTCCAGCAGGCTTTTGCCACATATTTTGTGCAATACCTTTGGTAAACTGGACTTCATTCTTGTCCCTTCACCAGCTGCAAGAATAATTGAAATATTCATATCTATTTCACCTCACAAATGTATCCTCACTAATATTTTAACTTATTTCCTAAATAAGTCTACACCAATTCGAGGAAAAAGGTCAATAGTTTTTAAGCATAAAGTAAAGAGAGCCTTTCGGCTCTCTTTTACTCTGTGGCTAAACTTTTTTCGTACTCTGCGAAAATTGCTTCTTGAATTTTCTGCCTAGTGGTAGCATTTATAGGGTGAGCGATGTCTCTAAATTCACCATCTGCCATTTTCCTACTTGGCATAGCAATAAATAATCCATTTTGACCTTCGATTACTTTAATGTCATGTACTACAAATTCTTCATCAAAGGTTACGGAAACGATTGCCTTCATCTTGCCTTCTTCAGTTACTTTTCTTACCCTAACGTCTGTAATCTTCATTGTCTTTCACCACCTTATCTAATGTAGATGATACTTGTAGTATATATTCTCTAAATATTCCAATTATCCTTCTTTTTTGTACAAATATTTTTATTTTTTTTAATAATTTAATATAAATTCAAAAATTTCTTTATAAATCCGAATCATATGATATAATCAATCAGTATATGAAACTTCCACTGATTAGAATACTATACTTATAGATATAATATAAATAGATAAATACGTTTTAGGAGGAAATATGATGTTTGAATTTATAATTAACCAGCACAAATATAACCATGTTCATTTCATTGGAATAGGTGGAATTAGCATGAGTGGTCTTGCTGAAATATTACTTATAGAAGGATATAAATTAACTGGAACAGATACTAAAGAAACTTCAATAATAGATAGGTTAAAAAATCTAGGTGCACAAATCTATATAGGACACAATCGTGAAAATATTAGTGGTGCTGATTTAATTATTTATACTGATGCAATATCTAAGGATAACGAAGAATTAGTAGCAGCATTAAACTCAAATGCAGAAGTTGTAGATAGAGCTACCTTTTTAGGGGCATTAATGAAGAATTACCAAAATTCTATAGCTGTATCAGGTACTCATGGAAAAACTACCACAACCAGTATGATAGCTACCATTGTAAATCACGCTAAATTGAACCCAACTATTCTAATTGGTGGAGAACTAGATGATATTGGTGGAAATGTAAAACTTGGGACAGATGAGTATTTTTTAACCGAAGCATGTGAATATAAGGCAAATATTCTAAAATATTATCCAACAATGGCTATCGTACTTAACATTGATGAAGATCACTTAGATTATTTTAAGAGTATGGATCATATAGTCGAAACATTTATTGGATATGTAAAAAATCTAGAGGATTCTAGTTGTCTTGTCATAAATGTAGATGATCCAAATTCAAGTAAACTTATTCAAAATACTAAAGCCAATGTAATTACCTTTGGAATTAATGAAGAAGCAGATTACAAGGCAGAAAATATAAGTTTTAACCAGGATGGTTATCCTAAATATACTTTGAATATCAGAAATAAAGAATATCACCAAATAGAATTAAGAGTTATGGGTCTTCATAATATTTATAATTCACTGGGCGCTATTGCAGCAACTCATACTTATGGTTTAGACATGGCAACTATATCCGAATTTATAACATATTATAATGGAGTTCATAGAAGATTAGAATTTAAAGGATTTATAAAGGAAAATATTAAAGTAATAGATGATTATGCACATCATCCTACAGAAATAAAAGCAAGCTTAAAAGCAATAAGAAAAGCAGCAAAGGGAGATATATACTGCGTATTTCAGCCTCATACCTTTACAAGGACAAAAGCTCTTCTAGATAGCTTTGCTGAATCCTTTAAAGATGCTGATAAAGTTATAATTGCCGATATTTATGCAGCTAGAGAATTGGATAATGGAGAGATTCATTCCAAGGATTTATCTAAAAGAGTAAGCGAAAAAGGTTCAAATGCACTATACTTA
>CAZHLF010000001.1:2108-61045 GCA_964532845.1 uncultured Tissierella sp. | reverse complement strand
TAATGAGTGCCACAATAATAAATAAGATAGAAGAAATAAAGTATAATATCGAAGTGATTTTATTTTTGTTTTTCATAAGCTGTCACCACCCTTTCCATAATCAGCATTCAAATGCATAAATCTACCAATAAAGCTTATTTTATAAATAATGTTTCTTGACTATTTTCTAACACGGTAAATATTTAGAGAAATTGCATTTAGTAATAAGGTACTTATTAGAAGAATTACTGAAAGTACAGTACTCGTTCCAATTGTGTCCATAAGCCCAGACAAATCTTCAATTTGTACCATATGATTGCTATATAAAATCTGAAAACACATTGCAATTGCACATGCACTAATGCTAATAATAGAATAAATAGCCCAATCCTTATTATATCTTTTCTCATACCTACTAATAATAATAATCGGAAGTATCCAAGAAATTAATCCAAAAACAAGACTACCAATCAAAAGAAAACCAATCATAACAATACCTCCTAAATTTGAATATATTAGCTGCATATAACTCTACATTAGTGAACTCATCAATCTTGATTTAATTTTACCATATAAGCTGGTAAAATAATGCAATTTTTCAAATTGTAATGCTATTGTAACTAATTGCATATTATGACTCTGGTCAAGGTATTAGTTCATTTTGATTTTTAGTTTAGGACATACCCTTATAGGGTATAATGAATCTAGTAAAGAGTTTATAAAAATGTTTGAAAGGGTGTATAACTAATGGATATTATTTATGAGAAAAAGACCAATAAGTCTTTTGATGAAGCTTTAGAAAGTGTTAAGAAAGAACTTAAGGAAAGAAAATTTGGAGTTTTATGGGAGCTTAATTTCAAAGACAAAATGGCAGAGCATAATATAGACTTTAAAAATAACTTTAAGATTTTAGAGGTATGTAATCCACAAAAGGCAAATGAAGTATTATCTGCTCATCTTGAAGTAGGTTATTTTCTTCCATGTAAGATGGTAGTTTATGAGAAAAATAATCAAGTCTTTATTGGAACTGCAAAGCCTGAAATGTTACTTGGTATGATGGGTTATGATGATATTGGAAGTGTTGCAACAGAAGTACAGCAAGTTCTTATAGAAGCTATTGAAGCTAGCATATAAATCAAGGGGTAGGTACACTATTTTTATAAATAGGTTACCTACCCCTAATTTTTAATCCTTATTTACTTAATGTAGTTTTTCTTCAATCCAATCTTTAAGCACTAATGCATGATTTATCTGAGGATCCTTTGCTGCATAAACAAGAGTAACATTACCTTCTTTTATTTTTCCCCTAACTAAGTCTATAAAATCTTCTGATAAATCATTAGTTTCTAGTTCAAGAATATATCTCTTTGAAAATTCATCAAATTTTTCTGCATCATGGCAAAAATACTTTCTTAATTCCGTTGAAGGGGTTATCTCTTTTGCCCAGTTATCAAGTTTAGCCTTCTCCTTTGATATACCTCGTGGCCAAAGCTTGTCTACTAGTATCCTATAACCATCTTCTTTACTTACTTCCTCATATATTCTTTTGATTCTAAGCAATTTAATCTCCCCTTATGACCTATATTTAGGTTGTATAATCACAATGCAATCCATCCTATAATTCCTCCTGCAATTATTGCCCAAACGGAATTGATTTTTAACTTAGTTATTGCAAAATATGAAGCAATAAATATCAAAGCTGTTATCAAGTTGTTTATAGAGGCTATCCCAAGTTTTACACTTACTACAAGCATTAATACCAATGAACCAATATTTACTCCGTCTAACATGGCTGAAAGAATCTTTGATTCTCTAAGTCTATGCATTATTGGATTTAATATTAATACCAAGACAAAGGCAGGAAGAAAAATCCCTATTGTAGCCAGAATAGCTCCAGGAACCCCATTTAATAAATACCCAATAAAGGTTGCAGTTGCAAATACAGGTCCAGGTTTAAACTGACCTATGGCAATGGCATCTACTATCTGAGTGGTAGTTAATACTCCTAACTTTTCAACAAATTCAGCCTCAAGAAAGGCTAAAAGTACATATCCACTTCCATAAAGTACAAATCCAATCTTTAAGAACAAAAGAAAAATCATAGGAAGGGCTAGTGAAAAGTGTTTATCTTTAAAGGTATTAGTATTTTTGATTAAAAGCATCATTAGTCCTGATACCAACAGTAATGGTATTTCACCAAGACCCAGTAAATATAAACCTAGGATCATAAGAGCAAAGACCAAAGCAAACTTACCTTTTATTACAGATTTGCCCAATCTATATAGAGCCTGTATTACTACCGCAATAATAGCTGGCTTAACTCCATCTAATATTGATGTAACCTGGGGTACACTCCCATAATTTTTATAGAAATAAGCAAATATAAGGGTTATGACCATTGCAGGTATTATAAAGGAAGCTCCTGCCAGGAACAATCCTGGAGTTCCTCCTCTTTGAGAACCAAGGTAAATAACCATCTCCGTAGAATTAGGGCCAGGAATTAAGTTTGATGCACCCATAAAGTCCACAAACTTTTCCCTGCTAATCCACTTTCTCTTCTCAATTATTTCTTCATCCATCATGGATATATGAGCAGCAGGTCCACCAAAAGCTAGAAAGCCTAGCTTTAGAAATACCTTAAATATTTCCTTTAGTCTTTCTCTCTTCTCTTCTTTGTTTAATAACTTATATTCTCTATTATCCATATGTTCACCTCTCATTTAACTATGATATACCCCATAGTGATAATGTTAAGTTATTAAAGGTAATAATTTTACATAAAATTTACATTAAAAAAGAGCTGTACATCCAGCTCTTTCAATAAGATTGGAGAATGTTTTCCAACTCATCTTTTGCTTCTCAACATCTTTTTATATAACCAAATTAACACCAGGTATATTCCAATAATTACAACTAAAGTAAATAACCTTTCACTTAACACTCCATCAGCAAATAATACAGGACCTATACCAAAAAATGTTACCAGTAAAAGTAGCGTAATAAAGATTATATGAACTATAATCCTCACAAAATCACACTCCTAACCTTAAATGAGAAAATGGGTCGGTTCCTTTTTCTCATTTATTTGCAAAGTTTTTTGTAATTGATACTCTCCATACTTCAGGACCTTCCTCTAAATATTCCCAAATAAACTGGCCCTCATTTTCAGCCTTCATTTGATAATGAAGTGGTTTAGGATCATGATCATTTATTAGCTCCATTTTTTCACCCTTTTTAAGTGAGTCAAAGGTTTCAAATATGACTTTATGTTTGTCTATTGAAGAGTATTCTCTTGCATCTACTGTCTTTGTAAACATCTATATCAGCTCCTTCTTTTTCTTAAATGTACAGCCGCTTAACTGGAATCTATTTGCTCGTTTCTCTCGGATGGATTTGGTTGGGCTGCATCTGACCTAACCCAATTTGCGAAAAAGCACCGCAAATTGGGTTAGGTCATGAAAAAAATCATTCCTTAGAATGTATGATACCCTAAGAAATGATTTTTAATTAAAACTTATTCTTCAATGCTATCTTCAGTTTCTTTGTTAGCTTCTATCATCTTTACTTCCTCTTCTTTGTTTAATATCTTCATAAACTCTGCACCAGTGATGGTTTCTTTTTCAAGAAGATACTTTGATAATTCTATTAACATATCCTTATTGTCTTCAAGGATTTTTCTTGCCTTGTTATGGCTATCTGTTATTATAGATTGAACTTCCTTATCGATTAAGGCTGAGGTTTCAGGGGAGCATGCAAGAGATGTATCTCCACCAAGGTATTGGTTTGTAACTGTTTCTAGAGCCATCATTCCAAATTTATCACTCATACCAAGTCTAGTAACCATTGCTCTTGCTAGTCTTGTCATTTGTTCAATATCATTTGATGCACCCGAGGTAATTGAGCCAAACATTACTTCTTCTGCTGCCCTACCACCTGAAAAGGTAGCTATTTTGTTTAAAGCCTCTTCCTTAGTTAGAAGAACTGTTTCCTCTTCCTCTACCTGCATAGTATATCCAAGAGCTCCCGAAGTACGAGGAATAATAGTAATCTTATGAACTGGTGCAGAATTTTCCTGCTTTGCTGCAACCAGTGCATGACCTATTTCGTGGTATGCAATTATTTCCTTTTCTCTTTCAGAGATTACAGCACCCTTTCTTTGATATCCTGCTATTATAACCTCTACAGACTCTTCCAAGTCTACTTGAGCGATTTTATCTCTGCCCATTCTAACTGCTCTTAAAGCTGCTTCATTTATTATATTTGCAAGTTCTGCACCTGATGCACCTGCAGTAGATCTTGCAACTTGATTGAAATCTATATTATCTTCCATTTTAACCTTTTTAGAGTGTACCTTTAATATTGCTTCTCTACCTTGTAAATCTGGAAGGTTTACTGGTACTCTTCTGTCAAATCTACCTGGTCTTAATAGAGCCTTATCAAGGGTTTCAGGTCTATTGGTCGCTGCAAGGATTACAACTCCTTTTTTACCATCAAATCCATCCATTTCTGATAATAGTTGGTTTAAAGTCTGCTCTCTCTCATCATTTCCGCCAAATCCTGAACCATCTCTTTTCTTACCAATTGTATCAACTTCATCTATAAATACTATGCAAGGAGCCTTATCCTGTGCTTGCTTGAATAAATCTCTCACCTTTGCTGCTCCCATACCTACAAACATCTCAACGAAATCTGAGCCTGATATGGAGAAGAAAGGTACATTTGCTTCACCTGCTACTGCTTTTGCAAGTAGAGTTTTTCCTGTTCCAGGAGGTCCTACTAACAATGCTCCCTTTGGCATATTAGCTCCTATGTCTGCATATTTCTTAGGGTTGTGTAGAAAATCTACAATCTCAGCTAAAGCTTCTTTTGCTTCATCCTGACCTGCAACATCTGCAAAGGTCTTACCCTCTTGATCTGCCGGTACATATACTTTAGCATTACTCTTTCCAAAGCTCATGGCATTTCCACCCATACCCTTAGTCATTCTCCTCATAAGAATTGGCCCTAATATAGATATTAAAACCAATGGTAATATCATAGTTAAGAAGTAGCTAAGTAGTGGTGACACTTGAGTTGGTATTACCTTACCGAACTTAGTAACGCCTTTTGCAATCAATCTGTCTGTAAGGCCTTCATCTGGCATTCTTCCTGATTTAAAGTAATCCAGCTTACCCTCTTCATTTTTTACTGTAAATAGAATTTGAGTATCTTGTACCTCAACTTCCTCTATAAGACCATCATCTAAATATTTTAAAAATGTAGCATAGTCAGTTTCAATAATTCTATCCTTTGCCATTTGTGGAAAAACAAATTGATTTAATAGCATCAGTACTATTAAAGATATTAGATAATAAAACATTAATGGCTTTTTAGGCACTTGTTTTTTGTTCATAATACACCTCCGTAATTTATTCTACACAATAATTGTGTTAGAATTATGATTTCACTAAATTTTTCTCAAAAACAATACTAATCTTTGTACCCTCATTAGGCTTACTGTTTAAGTTGATCCTTCCTCCATACAGCTCCACAATCCTTTTTACTATAGATAGTCCTAGTCCTGTACCTTCAATATTCTTGGAACCATCACCTTTATAGAATTTATCAAAGACCCTTTTTTGATCTTCTTCATTAATTCCTTTACCTTCATCTCTAATGATGAATTCAAAACTATCTTTATGATCATTAAGCTGCAATGTAATTCTTCCACCCTTAGTAGAATACTTAATCGCATTATCTAAAAGATTTATCCAAATCTGATTTATCAAACCTTTATTTCCTTTAAATATAACTTCATCTAAATCTACAACCAAATCTAAGTCCTTTTCACTCCATTTGTTTTCAAGTAAGAGTACTGATTTTCTTATCTGTTCATCAAGTCTAAATTCTTCATCTATATTTACATCTTCATAATCCAGTTTATTTATGGTCAATATATTGGTTGCCATAGTTGAAAGCCTATTGGTTTCACGAAGTATTATCTCAATAAACTCTTTTCTTTCTTCTTCATTGCTAGATTCTAATAGCTTTGTATATCCTTCAATTGAAGTAATGGGTGTCTTAAACTCATGGGAAATATCAGATACAAAATCATTTCTAAGTATCTCTATGGAGCTTAACTCCTTAGCCATCTTATTAAAGCTGTCTATTAACTCTCCTAGTTCATTTTTTCTATTACACTTTAGTTCTACGTTAAAATCTCCAGCAGCAACTTTTTTTGTGGCATTAATCAATGCTCTCAATGGCTTTACAGCCATATTACCCACCACTAAAAATATTATGCTGCCAATTATAGTTGCTATGGTTGAATTAAAGGTCAAAATGCTTCTTATTATATTAAATATGGAATGTCCACCAATATCGGAAACTATATAGATATCCTTTGCCTTAGTAATTGCAGCAGGAAATGAATTAGCAGATGATTTATGATTCAATAATATACATTCACCTTTATTAATACTATTGATTTGAGCCTCTGTTAAATCATACCCCTGGAGATTATCTGTAAACCTAATTGGTATAGTTTTATCCCTAAATAGTATATTAAGGTCCCTTATAGACATATTATATTTAAGATATGTTTCTTTGGCTTCTTCTACAGAGGAAATCATCTTTAAAGTCATATCTGAAACAGTATTGTATTCAAATCTCCTAGCCACAAAAATAGAAGTAATTATATTGCTAAAGATTAATACTCCAACAAAAATAATTATTAGCTGCTTATATATGGTTTTCTTCATTATCAATAAACTCCCTTATAACCTAATCCCCTTACAGTAACTATTTCAAATTCCTTAAAATCCTTAAATTTTTCCCTTAATCTTTTAATATGAACATCTACGGTTCTTTCATCTACCTCTGTATCATAACCCCAAATATCGTCCAAAAGGTCCTGTCTAGTAAATATCTTCTTAGGATATGATAATAGTTTATACAAAAGATAAAATTCCTTCTTAGGTAGAGAAATTTCATCACTAGGAGTTATTACCTCTAGGCTGTCGTAATCAAGGATTATATCCCCTATAACCAATTTTTTATCCTGAGAAATTCTAGCCCTTCTTAAAAGAGCTTTTACTCGTAGTACCAGTTCTTCCATATCTATAGGCTTAGTAATATAATCATCAATACCTAAATCAAACCCCTTTTTCTTATCTGGATAGGTGTCCTTAGCTGTTACCATTAGAATAGGTACTATAAAGCCTGCATCTCTTAATTCTTTTGTAAGCTCGTAACCATCCATTACAGGCATCATTATATCAAGGATAATTAACTCAATCTTGTGCTTGTCTATAACTTCCAGTGCTTCTTCACCATTACCAGCATGATAGGTATTAAATCCTTCTCTTTTAAGATATATTTCTATGAGTTTTCGTATATTTTCATTGTCATCTACGATTAAAATATCATTCATTTATATCACCTCTTATCCTATTGTTTAAAGGATATATTTTAAGTATGAACTTTTTATGAACAAACTGCAACTAAATATTTGCTAATGTACTCCCAAAAAGGGTATATTGTAAATAGTATAAGTTTTTATAGTATCAAAACAAAGGAGGAAAATTATGAAGCTTTCAATAGGAAATACAATTCAAACCCTTAGAAAAGAAAAAGGTATAGAAAAGGTCGATTTAGCTAAGGCAATAGAGGTCAGTGAAGACTTAATCACCAAATGGGAAAATGGTGAGACCTATCCTGATATTACACTTCTTTCCTCCATAGCAAGATATCTCCACACAGATGTGGACTCATTGTTGATGTTTGAAACACAGCTAACACCAGACGAAATAATGAATATCAATAGAATTTGTGCTGAAGCCTTTGAAACAAAGGATTATGACACCGCAATGGCTACTGTTGATAAATATCTTTTAAAATATCCAAAATCCTTATTTCTTAAGTTTAGAATAGGAAGTCTATTGCAGCAATATATACAAATGGCTGATTCAGAGGAAAAAGCCAACATGGCCATAGAAAAGTCCATAGGACTATTGGAGGAATCCTCCAGGATAGATGATTTAGAGGTAAAGCAAGCATCATTATATGTACTTAGTAGTCTTTATACAATGAAACAGGATTATGATAAGGCAATTGAAGTATTAAACGCACTGCCTAAATTGAATATCAATCCAGACTTTATGTTATCTACTATTTATTCCATTACTGGTGAAGGCATTAAGGCAAAGAAGATCGAGCAGGAAAGCCTCTATACAAGTGTCAACAACACTATTGTATCCCTAACTGGTATGTGGGGTACCGCCCTAAAGGATAGGGACTTAGATTTTGCAATAGAAGTTGCAAAGCTTCAAAGAAAAATGATTTACGATTATCAACTTGATTCCTTTATGTTGGGAAATAATATTTTATTATTTGCTGATATTGCTGCAGTTATTAAAGATGTTAATCTAACCCTTGATTATATAGAAAGTTTTGCTGATTGGCTATTAGCAGTAGATGAAGATTCCTTAGATATGTCCAAGAACAAATTCTTCTCTCTGATAGATAATGACACCTCAATCAGATCTATTGAACAATTAAAGCAAAGCTTTATAAATTCAGTGGTTAAAAATCAAAACTATGATTTTGTAAAATATACGGATAGATACAAGAAAATTATTTCTAAGATAATGTAAAAAAGGGACAGAGGGACAGGAGTTGCGTCCCACTTGGGACGCAACTCCTGTCCCTCTGTCCCTACATTTTTAAAAGCTACTTAAGCCTGTCCATTCCTGAATATAATATCCAATGGTCCGAAGGCCTAAATCCTCCATTTTAAAATCTAAGGTGTATTCTGCATCCTCATTATTCCATATGCGTTGGAAATAATTTAATACCTTCTGTGATTCTAAATCCTCTTTAGGAAGTATTACCTTTAAGTTAGTTTCAAGATTATAGTCTTTTAAATTCCTTCTAGTTAAGTTACAGGAACCTCCTATTAAAATTACTTCATCTTTTCTCTGGAATATAGTCATCTTGCTGTGGAATTGTTCACCATGGGTGTTATACCATTTTATTTGAATGTCTGAGCTTTCTTTAAGTTTTTTAGCCACTGGTCTATTGGGAATTCCAACCTTTTTAAGTCCAAAGGCATCTCTATTATAATCAAGTATTAGTTTAATTTCTACTCCTCTATTACTTGCAGCTATAAGCTCCTTTATTACTGAGTTTTCTGCAATATAAAACATTACCATGCTTATTTTATCACCTGAGCCTGCGGCTCTTATTTCTTCTAAAAATTCCGCCAAAATTTTTCCTTCAGTAATTACCATAGCCCTAGCTTGGTTTTCTAAAGAAATTATATTATGGAGATTTACTCTTTTCCCACTCATATATTCTATTATTGCATTTTCAGATTCCAATAAATCCTTTATTATTTCACCTTGTACCAGAAACCCAATATTCGAATGATTTCCACTAGTATCATGAGGATTAAAAGAAGTTACTAATCCTTCCTTTTCAGTTAACAATACTTTTCTATGATTTGCTTTAAAGTTAAGCATTCTTAAATACGAACGAATAGTGACCTTTTCAGATTTACTGGTTAAAATATTTGTTACCCAACCCTTTCCCTTAACTCCTAGTCTATTAATGCCAAGCAATCTCCAAAAAAATGAATAGAATTGATTGGAATCCGCAACCATATCAAGGTCCGTAACTATTACCTCTATGTCATTTTCCTTTAAACTCTCCAGGTGCTTAGATTTGTAATATCCATAAAATGTGTTTATCTCATCAGTAATTATTATTACTCTTATATCTTTATTTTCCTTTTTCTTACTGATCAAAGCATTTTTTAACTCTCCAGTATAATTAGGATAAGTTCCATCATTATTGTAGGAATTGAAAAGAAAAAAGTCTATAAGGATAAGCTCCTTCGCTTCGGAAATTAATCTTAAAATCTCATTGAAGATTATTCTTTCATAGACCATTTTCCCATCCTTTTTATAAGTAAGATCATATATGAAGGTGAAAAAACTATCCCTTAAAACTCCTTTATATGAAATTCCTTTAGGCATGTTGTTTCTTGTTTTTAGTATCATAATCTCACCTTATTGGTTTATAGTTGTCTACTAAAACTTTGAGTTGTTTTCTATTATTCTAATCAAGTCTTCATAGAAAACCACTACATTTTGACCGTTTATATCATTTCCATCCAAAGCCAGTGTGTCCAAATACTTCTGAAATATCTTGGACATATTAAATTCAGGATTGTACTCTATTATCCCCTTATAAATCTTGATTATATCTTCTCTAATAATGGAACTCCCATCTTCAGCATAAATATATGGATTTCCTACACCCTGAATTGCTGCATAAATATATGCCGAAAAATATTCATTAACCTTATTATATGTCTTGCCATCTGGGAATTTTCTTAAATGTGCTTCCGTCTCTAATCCCCTAGTTGTAAGTTCATTTAATGAAATTACAGAAGTTTCTCCATCAGAAAATATCTTCCCTCCTTCAGTATACAAAATATCCAGATAGGACTGTATTTCTGCTGAAGAGTAATCCTTGTATTTTATTAGAGTCTGACTTAGCTCCCTGATAGAAGGATTAGCTAGTACTAAATGATCCTCCAGGCTTAAGACTATTTCATCAACTATATCCTCATCCAGCTTTGAAACATTTTCATTTATTAGCTTAATTATATTTTGTGTAGGACTCTTAGAACTTAACAGCCCATAATAATTTTTTAAAATTTCAGTTTGCTCTTCTCTTGTAAGAACCTCTTCCTCAATTTGAGGCTCTTCTATATTAACAACCTCTTCTTCAACAGGCTCTACTACTTCCTTTTGACATCCTGTTAAAAGTAATAAAACAATAAGTAAAAATATGTTTTTCTTCATATGCTCCTCCTTATGTTTAACTTCCTACGGTCTCTCCCATTTAAAACTTATGTATTATCTATATCAGATTATATACCATTTAAGATGAACTTTAAATCAAAAGGCCATTTTTGGTCTTATTGCTCTCCTTAAAAAATACACTTGACACATTTTAAAAATAGATGTAATATAAAAATAGATATTAGCACTCAACGATGCCGAGTGCTAACAAAATAAAAATAAAGGAGTTGTGAATCATGAGTAGACTAGTACCATTTAACAGAAGAAACAATAGTATAATGAATTCAAGTTTTGAAGACTTCTACAACATGGTGGATAACTTTTTTAATGATAATTGGTTATCAACCAGAAACTTTATTCAAGGCTCATTCAAAATTAACATTAAAGAAAATGATAAAGAATATATAGTAGAAGCTGAACTTCCAGGTGTTAAAAAAGAGGAAATTAAGCTTGAATTAAATGAAGGTAAGCTAAATATCTCTGTAGAGAGAGAAAACAAAGTAGAAGAAGAAAAGAACAATTATGTTCACAAGGAAAGTAGTTTTACTTCTATGAAACGTAGTATTTATCTAGCAGATGCAACATCCGAAGATATTAAAGCTAAGCTGGACAATGGAATTTTATCCATAACTGTTCCAAAACAGCAACAAGTAATAACATCAAAGCAAATAGAAATTGAGTAATAAATAGGTCATCCTGATTTGGATGACCTATTTTAGTATATATCGTTAATCTATTGTAATTCCATCAATTTCTTCTGTTAGCTTAATAATCTGATCAATTATATTTCCAATATGCTCTATAGTGTTCATTAGTGGCTTATCAGTTGTAATATCAACCTTTGCTAGAGCAGCTAATTCTACCGGACTTAGAGTTCCTCCTGCCTTAAGAACCTCTCTCCAGTCATCGATTGCCTCTTGACCTTCTGTTAAAATTCTCTTACTTACCTCAGTAGCTATTGTAAGACCTGCACTGTAAGTATATGGATAAAGTCCCATGTAATAATGTGGCTGTCTCATCCAGGTAAGTTCTGCACCATCATTAATCTTTACTGTATCCCCCCAGAATTTCTCAAGGGTTTCCTTCTTAAGCTGGCTTAGTTTAGAAGCCGTAACCCCTCCACCACCATCAACTATCCTATATACCTCTCTTTGATAATGAGCTTCCAGTAGATGAGTTACAAAATTGTGATAATATGTCCTGCTGATAATTGAGGATAATACCCATCTTTTCATTCTCTTATCATCAGAATTCTTCATCAAATAATTAGCCATTAGCATCTCATTCATTGTAGAAGGTGCTTCAATACAATATAGAGAAGGTCTTGTGTTAAATATATTTTGAGCTCTTTGTGCCAAGTAGAAATGTCCTGCATGCCCTAATTCATGAGCTAGGACGAAAACTTCTCTCATTCTTTCAGTCCATGAAATTAGGATAAATGGATGCCCTCCATATGGGCTTGAGCAAAATGCACCTGTTGATTTTCCCTTGTTTTGTGGGAAATCTATCCATCTTTCATCAAAGGCTCTATTTATTGCTTCCATATAGTCTTCACCCAGAACAGATAAAGCTCCTTCTATATACTTCCTGGACTCTTCAACCGTAATTGAAGGCTCAAAATCTGGGTCTACATCTATTTTAAGATCCGCAAAACTCATCTCATCAAGCTTATGTAGCTTTTGTAAAAGCTTTGCATACTTTCTCATATGAGGAGCAAGATGTTCCATTATTAAATCTATTTGTCTGTTGTAAAGTTCTCCATCAACCTCTTGTGGGAATAAAAGGCTATCTATTACTGAATCGAAGCCTCTTAATGTTGCCATTGATTTTTCTTTTTGTACCTGAAGCTGATATGCACCAGCTATTGTATGTTGATATTCTCTTATCTTCTTTGAAAAAGCATCAAATGCAGCACGTCTAAGCTTTGTATCGCTATTGTACTCCCATTCACCTTCAAATAACACAAAACTTAAAGGATATTCTTTTCCATCTACTTCAAATGTTCCAAAATCCATATCAGCAAGCTTTGCTTTGTTATATATTGTATATGGTCCTCCAAGAATATTGGAAAGACCAGCTAAAGTCTTTTCCACCTCAGGATGAAGTACATGGGGTTTTCTTCTGATTATCTTCTTAAGAAATCCTTTGTTGCTTTGGGAATTATTCATTGCTTGTAAAATTACATCTTCATCCGCCTGAATTATTTCACTTTCTATAAAGCTTATTCTAGATTCCAAATCAGACATAATATTTGAAAGCTTCATAAGTCTTATTTGGTTTTCTACATTAGTTTGATCAACTGATGTATTTAAGTGGGCATATGTACCAGTTAATGTAGCTAGTTTTTCCAGTAACTGAAGTTTGTCTAAACATGAGTTTATATTATCTGAATTATTTAGATTGTTTTTAAAGTCTCTTTCAATATCTTTAGATAGCTCTTCTGCTTCATTTACAGCCTTTTCATAGTCCTCTTCAGTTTCAAATATTGCAGTTAAATCCCAGGTTAACTTTTCATCCACATCTTTTCTTTCAGGTAAAGCCTTTGCCATCATTATCCCCCCTGATATTTCGTTTCTCTAATTATTTTACTATTATTCTTAAATAAACACAATATAATAATGTTCATCCAACTCCATCAAAGGACCGTCCCCTAGTGGAATTCATTGGGGACGGTCCCCAATGGGGACTGTCCCCAATGAATTTAACTTTCTAATAGGTCTTTAATTTCTTTTTCTCTTTTTCTTAAATCTGTTTCTAGTGTATTTAAATCATTTCTCAAATCATTTACTATACTATTAAGCCTACGGTTTGCATTTTGAGTATTTGCTATGGAGTCATTTATCTTTGATTGAACAAACCAATCTGCAAAGAATCCATCAAGAAAAAAGTCTGCAAAGCTAGCAAAAGATGAAAGATTTAATTCAATATCATTAAATTCATTTACATCTAAAAGTTCCTTCTCAAAATTCCTTAGTAAACGTTGGAAATCATGGGCATTATTATTGGCATCATCTATTGCAGAATGCTTAGCCATATTTGATAATAGGCCTCCACCTAATATATCCCAGGTCCCCCAACCCTTGGCACTTTCCAATGAGTCCTGCACTTTATCTAAAGATGCAAGTGCCCTTTCTCCAGCTGTTATTGCTTCTCTTAACTCCTTTATGTCCAGTCTTATCTCATTAATCGCATTTAGGTTTTCACTAATTTTCTTTCCGCTACTTCCACCTTCTTTTATTAGAAGGGATTGCTTTTCATTGATTAATTTATCATATTCTTCCTTTGTGCCCTTATATCTTTTTAATTCACTATTTGCATATTTAAGTTCATCATCCAACTTTTTAATGGACCTTAAACATTCCTCATACTTTAGCTTTGCGAGCAAATATTCTTCCCGTTCTTTCTCAAGCTTTTCTTCCTTTTTACCTATTAAAGACAAAAATATGGAGCTAAAGCTAGTGCCCTCTAATCTAATTACATCCTTCTCTTCATCAGTTAACATGCCTTCAAGTACTAAAGCTTGAGATCTTTTATTCTCCAACTCATCACTTACCATATCTTTAAGGGACTGGAGCTTTTCCTTTGTTCTAAGTATTTCTTTCAACTCTAAAATTTGTTGGTTTATTTCAGTTAACATGTAAAACCTCCTAAATAAAAGTATAGTTAAACCCATCCTTAATTAACATCATTATCGCACTTTTCTAATTACTTTCATACATGAAGATTATAGTAAAATATCATCATCTCGTCTTTTCTTCTTTTTAATTGCAGGTTCTGGTGAAGATTCATTTATAGGATGTCTATATAATTCATTAGTGGGTTGCGATGATGGATTATTTGCCATTTCACCAGTAGTGTTACTGAAAAGGTATCTACCCCCATCTTCTACTAGGCTCTTAAGCCTATTGTATTCCTCCAATAATAGCCCCCTGCCATTTTGTGTTATCAAATATGTTTTTCTTCTTCCATCATCAGAAACCTGCTTTATTAATTCTTCTTTTTCAAATCTAGAGAGTAGAGTATATAAGGTTCCAGGACCTATCTTTACTCTTTCTTTTGTTCTTTCCAAAATAATCTGCATTATCTCATAACCATATCTTTCCTCAGTTAAAGACAATAATATATAATACATTGGTTCAGTTAAAGTTTGAAACTGTTCTCTTGCCACTTTATCACCTCTCTATATCTATTATCGATTAGGCGTTTGCAAAACGCCAAAACCCTGATAAAATCAGGATATTCTTTCTTAAAAAACAAACAACTCCTCACTGATTTATGGTAAAATTGAATTAACGAAAACAATATCCACCATATCCCAAGAAAGGAGTTGTACTTATATGTTACCATACAAACAGCTTTCTTTGACAGAAATTTTTATAGATTGCCAAAATATTTTTGATTCTGATAAACCTGCTTTTCTTAGTCTTCTGGAGAATAATATTAATCTTAATGAGTTTATTCCTCATTCCTTTTATGACCATTATTATGCTTATACTGGAAGACCTCGTAAATATAATCTACATGCTATGATTTGGGCTCTTATCATCCAACGCATTCTTTCTATTCCTACAGATACTCTTCTTATTGTTTTTCTTAAGTATTCTAGGGATTTAAGAGATTTTTGTGGATTTAGAAAGGTTCCCGACGCTTCCAAATTTACTAGGTTTAAACAGGATTTCTTACCTGACTTACAGTTAATGTTTGATAATCTTGTTGATGTAACTGAACCCATTTGTCAGGACATTAATCAAGAACTTGCTTCTATGACTATCTTTGATACTTCTGGTATCGAAGCTTTTGTTACTGAAAACAATCCTAAATTTGCTAATCGTATAATCAAGCAGTTAAAAGCTTATGCTAAAGCTATGAATTTTAACAAATCCTATGATCCCTATAAAGCTGCTTATGGCTCAATGCCCCCACATGCTGCTGCTAATCCTAATATTAAACAACTTTATATTAATGGTCACTTTTGTTATGCTTTCAAGTTTGGTATTATTACCAATGGCCTTGGAATTGTTAGAAATATTAACTTCTATAACAAACAGTTTACTGATAGTCATCCTGAAATTATAGCTGATAAGAAATCAGATTCACCTAGTGAGGATAAATCTATTCATGATGCAAGACTTATCATCCCCACACTTACTGATTTTTTCAACAAACATCCATTAATCAATCCTAAATACTTCCTTGGTGATTCAGCTTTTGATTCCGTAGGAATATATAAATCACTTTTTAAAGATTTACACTTTGAAAAAGCCTATATCCCATTAAATCACCGTTCAAAACTTGAAAATACAGATTACATAATCAATGAAGATGGTATTCCATGTTGTCCTCATAATCCTTCTCTTCCAATGAAATATGAAGGTACCTCAAAACTTAAGAGTGGTGTTACTCGCTACAAATTTGTATGTCCTAAAATACGTTGGAAAAACCGTCATCGAGTTTGTCAGTGTGATAATCCATGTACTGATTCTATCAGTGGTAGAATGATTCACTTATATCCGGAAAAGGACCTGCGTGCATATCCTGGAACCCTTCGCGGAACAGAAGAATGGGATAATACCTATAAAATCAGAGCAAATATTGAAAAAACTATCTACCAGTTCAAGGACAGTTACTGCATTGCAGAACGAAGAACTCAAAACGAAAAAACTCTTCATGCAGATTTACTTCTTTCTGGAATTACCCAACTTCTTACTGTTGTTACAGCTGATAAAATTCATAAGCATGAATACATAAGAAGTTTAAAATCATTAATTGCGTAGTAGTCCTTTTGAATTTCTCATGTCCCCTGAAATCTAAACCTTCTTTTTGTTACGCCCATTTTTCAAGACAAATTTTATATCCATATTAAATCTTACTTTATATAATCCCTTTATTGTTTTTGAAGGATTAATATTTCTTTTCCCCAAATTTAATTAAATAGTTTCGCAATTACTTATCTATTATCGATATATCTACTATCAATATACTTCCTAATTATTCCATTGTCAATATATTGGGCAATTTATCATTTAGAATACAGTATTTTTTCCAAGGTTATTTACACATAGGATGGGTATAACTAACTTAAGAATTAGTAAGGAGTGATTTAATGACTACCATAAAAGTTTTTTCTGATTTCGCATGTCCATTTTGTTATATTGGTTTTTCAATCGCAGACAGATTAAGAAAAGAAAATCCAGATGTAAATTTTGAATTTTATCCTTACGAACTAGAGCCTGAAGCTCCTTTTGAGGGATACGACTTTTCAGATCAATATCCCATGGATCAGATTGAGATGAGCTATAAGAGAATAAATAGGCTAGGTTCTGAATATGGCTTAATCTACAATAACAAAGTTAAGAAATCCAATACCCATAGACTTCATAAAGCTGCCCTCTATTCAAAAAAAGAAGATAAGTTCTATGAATTTGGTAAAGAAGCCTTTAAAGCGATGTTTGAGGATGCTAAGAATCTAGCAGATCCTAAAGTCATAAATGATATTGGACTTTCAGCAGGCTTAAATATTGTGGAAATGAACAGATGTATCGATGCGGGAAACTTTGATGAATTTATGGAGGAATCTAAAAATTTAGAATCAGTATATAACATCGAAAGTGTGCCAACTTTTATATTAGAAGATGAAACTCAGGTAACAACCTTGAAAGAGTATGAAAAATTTAAGAAGGATTTATTAGAAAAATAGAAACTGGAAGGTATACCTTCCAGTTTCTATTTTGTAATTATCTTCTACCAATTAACTCTAATGCTTCATTATAATCATTCTTATGTACATAGATGTAATATGTTTTTGTCACATCCAAGTTTTGTCCAAAGGTTCCTGTCCTACCACTCTGAGACCCCATAAAATTTGAACTATTTCTATCCTTAATTCCATATGAATACCTAATCTTATTATTTATAAGTATATCTCGTATATCATTAAATCTTTCTTGTGTTTGACATATTGCTAGTTCTTTTCTGTTAAAAAGAGTTAACATTGAAATTCTCCTCTCTACCATGCATCTAATCCTATATCTATATATTTACCCATAAAAGGCTTATTTATCTTCTACTCCATTCTTGTAACATTATTGTAATATATTGGTTTTCCTTAAAAATATATTTTCCACAACTATTGCACAAATCTTATATATTATATGGTATAATAAATGCTGCTGAATTATTTGAATCGGTAAAAGATATTATTTTAGAAGGGGATTGAAATATTTGATTAGTGTAAATAATGTTGGCCTAAGATATGGCTCACAAAAGTTGTTCGAAGATGTAAACCTAGTATTTAACCCAGGTAACTGCTATGGTGTAATTGGAGCCAATGGTGCTGGCAAGAGTACTTTCTTAAAGATCCTGTCCGGAGATTTAGAACCAAATACTGGAGAAGTAAACGTGGCTCCAAATTCTCGTATGTCTGTACTAAAGCAGGACCACTTTGCATACGATGATTTCCCAGTAATTCAAACTGTAATAATGGGAAATAAAAGACTATATGACATAATGATTGAAAAAGACGCTATATATATGAAAGAAGACTTCAACGATGCAGACGGTATTAGGGCTGCAGAATTAGAAGGAGAGTTTGCTGAAATGGATGGCTGGAGTGCGGAAGCAGAAGCATCTTCTCTTCTTCAAGGATTAGGTATACCTACTAGCCTTCATGATAAAAATGTTTCCGAGTTAAACAGTAATGATAAAGTTAAAGTACTTTTAGCTCAAGCTCTATTTGGCAAGCCAGGAATCCTTATTCTTGATGAGCCTACTAACCACCTTGATGTAAAATCAATTAAATGGCTTCAAGAGTTCCTTGGAGACTTTGAAGGTACAGTAATTGTAGTATCCCATGATAGACATTTCCTTAATGAGGTATGTACTCACATGGTTGATATTGACTTTGGTAAAATAAAAATGTATGTTGGAAACTACGACTTCTGGTATGAATCCAGTCAATTAGCTGCTCAACTTATGAAGGATCAAAACAAGAAGAAGGAAGAAAAGATTAAGGATTTGCAAAACTTCATCGCAAGATTCTCAGCTAATGCTTCCAAATCAAAACAAGCTACTTCTCGTAAGAAGCTGTTAGAAAAAATCACTCTTGATGATATAGAGCCTTCAACAAGAAGATATCCTTTTGTTGGCTTTACAATGGATAGAGAAGTAGGTAATGAAATTTTAACTGTAGAAGAACTTTCAAAGACTATAGATGGGGTTAAGGTTCTTGACAATGTTAGTTTTAGAATAAATAAAGATGATAAAATTGCCTTTATTGGAAACGAAATTGGAATCTCAACATTATTCAAAATTATCACTGGAGAAATGGAACCTGATAGCGGTTCATTCAAATGGGGTCTTACTATTACTAAATCCTATTTCCCTAAGGATAACTCTGAATACTTTAACGATGTTGATTTAAACTTAGTAGATTGGTTAAGACAATATTCAGAAGAACAAAGTGAAATATATCTAAGAGGATTTTTAGGTAGAATGCTATTCTCTGGTGATGAGGCACTTAAACAAGCAAAGGTCCTATCAGGAGGAGAAAAGGTTCGTTGTATGCTATCAAAAATGATGCTTACAAATGCCAATGTATTGATTCTTGATCAACCAACTAACCACTTAGACCTTGAATCAATTACATCAGTGAATGATGGACTAATTAACTTTAAATCCAACATCCTATTTGCATCCCATGACCATCAATTTATTCAAACTATTGCAAATAGAATTATAGATATTAAAGATGATGGAAGCTTCGTAGACAGAAGTATGTCATACGAAGAATATATAGAAAAGTTCTATTAATAAATAAGTAAACTTGAATATAAAATGCAGTCTTGATTTGCTATCAAGGCTGCATTTTTTCACTCTTTTTTAGTTTGGATTTTAAATATAAAGAACCAGTACTTTAGTATTATTATAGCCACAATAAAAAGTTTCAAATATATACTGTCTAATTTAATTAAGGGAAATAAAAGCATTAAGTCTGAAATAAACATAAGTTTTGCCTTTCTCTTAAAGGTCATAGACCTATCTCTTACAAAGTCCTCTGCATAATTTTGATAAATCTTAGTTTTCCTTAGCCATCTATCAAACTTATCTGAGCTTTTCATAAAACATACTGATGCTAGTATTAAAAAAGGTGTAGTAGGAAGAACAGGAATTAATACTCCCACCATTCCTATACCTGTAAATAATAAACCCATGAATATTAAAGCTAAATTTATTAATCTCATGTCTTTCTCCTTTTAAGTAATGAAACCCCTCCAACTTAATCTCCAAGATGCAACAAGTCTATAGTTATCAAAATCACCATCAATACCTAAGTTTCTACTCAGTGTTTTTAATATACCCACTTATCCCCTTTATAAATATTTTTTGTTTTTCTAAGAAAATCTAATTACTGTGAAACTTCTTCTAATATTTTTAATGCTTGAATATTCTTATAATTGGGTAGATGTTAATCACATCAATATGAAAGGAGATGTAAAATGGACGATAAAAAGAAGTTAACCACAGTAACAGGTGCACCGGTACCAAATAATCAAGATTCAATGACTGCAGGTCCTAGAGGGCCAATGATGCTTCAAGATGTATGGTTTTTAGAGAAACTTGCTCATTTCGATCGTGAAGTTATTCCTGAAAGAAGAATGCATGCTAAAGGCTCAGGCGCCTTTGGAAAGTTTACAGTAACTCACGATATTACTAAATATACTAAAGCTAAAATTTTCTCCGAAATAGGCAAGGAAACTGAAGTTTTTGTACGTTTTTCTACAGTTGCAGGTGAAAGAGGAGCAGCTGATGCCGAGAGAGACATCAGAGGTTTTGCTATGAAATACTATACTGAGGAAGGAAACTGGGACTTAGTTGGAAATAACACTCCTGTGTTCTTCTTTAGAGACCCTCTAAAGTTTCCTGACCTTAATCATGCTGTAAAAAGAGATCCTCGTACAAATATGAGAAGTGCAACAAATAACTGGGACTTCTGGTCTTCACTTCCTGAGGCGTTACATCAAGTTACTATTACCATGAGTGATAGAGGAATTCCAAAATCATATAGACATATGCATGGCTTTTCATCCCATGCCTTTAGTTTTATAAATGCAGAAAATGAAAGAGTGTGGGTTAAATTCCACTTTACAACTCATCAGGGAATTAAGAATCTAACGGATGAAGAAGCAGCTGCAATTGTTGCCCATGACAGAGAGAGTCATCAAAGGGACCTATATGAGGCAATTGAAAGAAAAGACTTCCCAAGATGGACTATGTATGTGCAGATTATGACTGAAGAAGAGGCTAATATGATACCTTATAACCCATTTGATTTAACTAAAGTTTGGTATAAAAAGGACTTTCCATTAATAGAAGTTGGAGTATTGGAGTTAAACAGAAATCCGGATAACTACTTCCAAGATGTTGAGCAAGCTGCCTTTAATCCTGCAAGTGTGGTTCCAGGTATTGGCTTTTCACCTGATAGAATGCTACAAGGAAGACTGTTCTCCTATGGAGATGCTCAAAGATACAGGCTAGGTGTAAACCACCATCAAATTCCTGTAAATTATCCTAAGGGAGCTAATTATGTAAACAGCTATCACAGGGATGGCCAAATGAGAGTTGATGGAAATCAAGGTTCAAAATTACATTATGAACCAAATAGCTTTGGTCAATGGCAAGAACAACCTGAATATGAAGATCCAAAACAAGCTGCCCTTGGAGATATAATGCGTTATGATTTTAGAGTAGATGATGACGATTACTATACTCAACCAGGAAAACTCTTTAGACTAATGACACCAGAACAGCAACAAATATTATTCGAAAATACAGCAAGAAATATGGAAGGTGTTCCAGAGTTTATAAAGATGAGACATATTGAAAACTGCTTAAAGGCAGATCCTGCTTACGGTGAAGGTGTTGCAAAAGCTATGGGTATAAACTTAGCAATGAATGAAGAGTATTAAAAACCACTTTTTGCATTTTCAATGGAGATGTGTTATACTAATTAAAGCAACTTACAATAGTTGGATAATACCCCATACAAATGTAAGCTGCAACTTAACTAAATACTAACTTTACGCTTAATTCTTTTTTAGAAGCGGGGGAACCAATTTATTGGGGTGAATCAATTTTTGAAGGGTGCCCTTGACCCTAACCCGACAGCTAACCTCGTTTGCAGATAAAGGGAGTCGATGTGCTATTTTAGGACTATGGAACTCCATAGTCTTTTTTATGTTCATTTTTCGGGGGTGGCACATACTACTAATAGAGGAAGGTGATAAAAATGAAAAGGATTATAAGTATATTACTAGTAGTACTTATGGTTTTTTCAAGTGTTACTTATGCTCAAAATCCAGATAAAGAGCTAGTTTTTGCTGATGCTGGGTGGGATAGTATAAAGTTTCATAATGCTGTAGCAGGACTGATTGCAGAAAGTGTTTATGGCTATTCATGGCGAGAAGTTCCAGGCTCAACTACAGTTTTACACGAAGGTTTGCTTATGGGAGAAATTGATGTTCATATGGAAGTGTGGACAGCTAATATTGCAACCTATGAAGATGATTTAAAAGCAGGTAAGTTCAAGGATTTAGGTGTGAACTTCGACGACAATTATCAAGGTATTTATGTACCTAGATATGTTATTGAAGGTGATTCTGAAAGAGGAATCGAGCCTATTGCCCCAGATTTAAAATATGTGTGGGATTTAAAAAAATATCCCGATGTATTTAATGATGCAGAAAATCCAGGTATGGGAAGAATGTACGGAGCAATCCCTGGTTGGGAAGTTGATACAATTTTGCACAATAAATATCTTCATTATGGTTTAGATGAAAATTTCATCTACTTTAGGCCAGGCTCTGATGCAGCACTTTCATCAGCCATTACTGCTGCTTATGAAAAAGGTGAACCTATTGCTGCATATTATTGGGAACCCACATGGTTACTAGGTAAGTATGATATGGTTTTGTTGGATGACGAACCTTTTGATGAAGCAACATATAAGGAAGGTAAAACCGCCCTTCCTGCTGTTGAAGTAACAGTTGGAGTTAGCAATGACTTCTATGAAAAAGATGCTGATATGGTTGATTTCTTAACTAATTATAGAACATCTAGCGGATTGACTTCAGAAGCTCTTGCCTATATGCAAGATACAGGGGCTGATTATAAAGAAACGGCCAAGTGGTTTTTAACTGAGCATGATGAATTAATAGATCAATGGTTAACTGAAGAAGATGCTAGTACATTGAGAGCTACACTATCTGGGGATGAAAATAAAGATAATAGTGGATGGTTTTTTAATTTCCCTTTTAGAATACCTTTAAATGTTTCAGATATTGATGATGCAGTAAGAGCTTTTAGTATAAAATACTCCTCTATCTTTGATGCTATTAGAGATGGATTGACTAATTTAGTAGGTTTTATTAATAAAATATTAAGCTCCATACCATGGATTATATATTTAGGTCTTGTTTTTATACTAGGCTGGAGATTGGCTGGAAGTATTGGAAGAGGAATATTTTATTCAGCTCTTATAGCTCTTATTGGAGCAGTGGGTTTCTGGAACCATATGAATGAAACACTATCTATAGTTATAGCAGCGGTTTTGATTTCCCTCTTAATAGGTTTTCCAATTGGAGTGCTCCTTTCAACAAGCGATAGAGCAAATAGAATTGTTAGACCAATACTAGATACTATGCAGACTATGCCAGTATTTGTATATCTAATTCCTGCTTTATTATTCTTTGGATTAGGTAAAGCACCAGCTGTTATAGCAACAACCATATATGCAGTTGTGCCCATAATCAGACTTACTAACCATGGTATCAGACAAATTGACGAAGAAGTTGTAGAGGCAAGTTTAGCCTTTGGCTCAACTAGATTGCAATCCTTGATAAAGGTTCAAATCCCACAAGCCCTGCCAACAATAATGCAAGGTATAAATCAAACCCTAATGATGGCAATGAGTATGGTTGTTACAACATCCATGATTGGGGCAACCGGACTTGGAATGGAAGTACTAATTGGGGTTAATCGTGTAGAAGTGGGAAGAGGACTAATTTCTGGTACTGCGGTAGTAATCATTGCTGTAATACTTGATAGAATAACTCAGGGATTAGTTAAGAGAAGTGAGGTGAAAGCTAATGACTAATGATAATATTTTAAGTGTAAGAAATCTATATAAAATCTATGGCTCAGAAAAAAGCAAGGCTATTAAAATGAAAGAAAATGGTAGTGATAAAAGCACTATTTATAAGAAAACTGGCTCTACCATAGCTCTTTGGGATATAAATCTAAACATTAAGAAAGGTGAAGTCTTTGTCATTATAGGCTTATCTGGTTCAGGAAAGTCCACATTAGTTAGATGCTTTAACCTTTTAAATAAAGCAACAAAAGGACAAATATTGTTCCAGGGCAAAGATATTAATAAATTCAACAATAAAGAACTAAATGATTATAGAAGAGATAAAATAGCCATGGTCTTTCAAAACTTTGGATTGATGTCTCATAGAGATGTAATAGGAAATGTAGAATATGGTTTGGAAGTAAAGGGTGTTCCAAAAGAAGAAAGATATAAAAAAGCCAAAGAAATGATCTCTATGGTAGGACTTGATGGTTATGAAAATGAGCCAATCTCAAGTCTCTCTGGAGGTATGAAGCAAAGGGTAGGTATTGCAAGGGCCCTTGCCAATGACCCTGAAATTCTTTTAATGGATGAGCCTTTTTCTGCACTTGACCCTTTAGTAAGAAAAGATATGCAGTTTGAGCTCTTATCAATTCAAAGAAAACTGGATAAAACCATAATATTTATAACACATGATATCAATGAAGCATTTAAGATTGGTGATAAGGTTGCAATAATGAAGGATGGAGAACTAATACAGGTTGCCACCCCAGAGGAAATGACATCTGATCCCGCAGATGATTATGTAAAACTCTTCATAGACAGTGCAGACAAAACACAAGTTATAAGCGTTAAAAACGTAATGACTACACCAAATAGTATCGTTAGACTTAAAGATAATCCCTCTTATGCAATTACTACTATGAGAAACAACAAAGTTTCCTCTGCATATGTAGTTGGAGAAAAGATGAAATTTCATGGTATTATCAATATTGATGATGCAATTCGTGCAAATAGGGAAAAGCTTACTATTTCTGATGTAATGATAAAGGAAGTTCCAACTACAAGCCCAGATACACTCCTTACTGATATTATTACTTTAGCAGCAGAAGCAAAATATCCCATTGCTGTTATCAATGAAGATGAGTCTTTAAAAGGTATTATCTCTAAAGCAGATGTATTGTCTTCTATAAATTAAATAAGTCCTCCTTCCTGTCATTTCCACCGTAGCATAGCAAATGGAGAAATCTCCTGTTTACAAACATTGTAAACAGGAGATTCCTGGCTACGCTTGAGATGACAAGGGCTGGAGGATATTTTTATGACCTCATAAGCTCAAATACCAAATTAGCTAGTTTTTCAAATTCCTCTATATTAAGCCTCTCATCAGTTGTGTGTACAAGCTCTGTTCCATTTCCTAAATTTATAGCTAATATTCCATTTCCATTATAGATATTCGCATCACTTCCACCACCAGCAGGGACCTTTGAGACTGGGTAACCTAATTTTTCGCATGCCATTTCAACTTCACGAACCATTTCATTATCCTTATCTATTGTAAAAGAATAATAACTTATTTCCACATCGCATTCTAACTTAGCACCGTACTTTTTTGCTGAATCTTCTAGGGCTTTGACCATATGCTCTACTTGGGCATCTAGCTTCTCCTTGTTTAAGCTTCTAGCCTCAGCCTTTATAACAACCTCTGGAGAAACGATGTTTGTGGCACCTTCAGCTTTAAATGTACCAATGTTGGCTGTAGTTTCTTCATCTATTCTTAACAGCTTCATGTTTTGTATAGCCTCAGCCCCTACTATGATTGCACTTATTCCACTTTCAGGAGCGTTTCCTGCATGGGCTGCTTTTCCTATAATCTTTGCATTTATTTGGGCTTGACCAGGTGCTTGTACTACTATTTTCCCAACATTACCCCCAGTATCTAATACTATAGCCTTCTTAGATTTGATAGTAGAATAATCTAAGGATTTTGCTCCTAATAGTCCAGACTCTTCACCTATGGTAATCACAACCTCAATAGGTCGATGAGCTATATTCTTTTCTTTAATAGTTTTTAAAGCTTCGATTATAGCAGTAACACCAGCTTTATTATCTCCACCAAGTATTGTATTTCCTTGACTTTTCACATACCCATCCTGGATAATTGGTATGATTCCAACACCAGGCTTAACAGTGTCCATATGAGCACTAAATAGTAGTGGTTCTTTTTCTATTTCTCCAGGTATAAATGCATATACATTATTTCCTGTTGAACCAACCTTTTCTCCTGCATTATCCTCATAGGCATCAAATCCTAGTGACTTTAAATCCTTTACAAGTCTTTTAGACATATCTCCTTCGTTCATAGATTCACTACTAATCTTTACATATTCCATAAAAGTGCTTAATAGTCTTTCCTTATTAATCATAATGATCCCCTTTCATCAACTAATCCTATCTAGTATTATTACACATATTTACTCTAATTTCCTTTTAAAAAAAGAATATTTTTAAAAATTTCCTCAAAAAACTGCAGTGTGAAAATCCACACTGCAGTTTTTGATAGGCAGTCTCCTGAGTGGGGGACCCAAAAGATATTACCTAAATACTGTAAACTCTATTTCAAGAACCTTTATTTCTGTATTTCTTACTATTTCTATTTTTGCTTTGTCATTTTGCTTATACTTAATCAATTCTGCTTTTAGTTCACTCATGTCGTTTACTTCTACGTTATCAATCTTTGTGATTATATCCCCAGCCTGAAGTCCAGCTATTGCAGCTGGTGAGCCTGCTTCAACTTCAACCAAGATTATACCCTTACTTGTTGATAGCTCAATACCTAATCTAGTTTGGTATTCTTCAGATGCTATACCTTTTATACCCATAAATACGGTTTTAAAGGAACCTGTTTCAATAACTCTCTGAATAATTGTTTTAGCTTCATTTATTGGAATAGCAAAACCCATACCTTCACCAGATGAAACCTTAGCTGTATTTATACCTATAACCTGACCTTTTCCATTAAGAAGTGGTCCACCGCTGTTTCCAGGATTGATTGATGCATCGGTTTGAATAAGATTATCAATAACTACTCTGTTTTCTACAGTAACTGATCTGTTAAGACCTGAAATGATACCTGAGGTTACAGTTCTTTCAAATTCTAGTCCTAGAGGATTACCTATAGCTACTGCCAACTCTCCAATCTCTAGCTCATCAGAATCTCCTAATTCTGCTACTGGAAGGTTATTTACATTTACCTTAACTATGGCTAAATCAAGTGCAGCATCATTCCAAAGAACAGTCCCATCAACTTTTTCACCATTTTCAAACAATACCTTTAACTCCTTAGCGTTTCCATCTGCAATAACATGAGAGTTGGTCAATATATATCCATTAGAATCTATAATAACTCCTGAGCCTACTCCACTAACATCTTGTGTATTAAATGGCCAAACAGTTTGAGTCTCAACCGTTGTAATTCCAACTACTGAGCTCATAGCTTTCTTTGCTACCGCTGTTACAGCAGAAATATTATCATTTGTGTTGATGGTAATTGGTTGAGCATTATACTTTGAGCTTGCAGTTTCAGCTCCTGCAAAAAGTTTAGGTGCAACAAAATAAGATGCAAAACCCCCTAATAAAGAACAAACCAATGCAATAGCTATATATGAAAGGGTACTGCCCCTAAAGCTTTTCTTCTTTTTTATCTCTTTCTGAGTTGAATGAACATTGTTAATATTTCCTTCATTAATAGTATTACTTACATCTTTCTCAGCTGCAGATCTTTGAGAATCCTCTGCCATATCATACTCTGTTCTATCAAATTCAGTCTTTTCGTATTCTAATTGATCTTTATGTTCTTCTTCGTCATTGTTAATAAGAATAAAGCCATTGTTTTGAGCCATTTCTGGTTCCTTGTTTTCATTTATGTTTTGATTTAGATCTTTTTCGTCCATAAACTTACCCTCTTTCTTTCAATGAATGTGAACTATACATTATGAATTCTTAATTCTTAATTCTTAATTCTTAATTAATCGTCAATTGTCCATTGTGAACTGTCAATTGTATTTATGTCTTTATTCTAATACCCAATTGTGAAGAGTTTATGAACACTCTATGATATAAATATGAGAGTTTTATAAGTTTTGTGGGTAAAATTAACTACGAGGAGTGATGTAATGAAGATTGAATATATATACCATAGTGGTTTTACAGTAGAAACAGAAAACTACTTCTTTGTATTTGATTATTACAAAGGAAGACTAGATTTAAAGGATAAGAAAACCATAGTTTTTTCAACTCATGGTCATCAGGACCACTTTAACAGAAAGATATTGGACTTAACAAAAGAAAATCCCTATGTATTATATGTTTTAAGTGGTGATATTAATATCCAACCTTCTAAACATATTTATATAATGGATGAGGATGAAACTTTAAAACTTCATGATGTGGAGATACGCTCCTTTGGTTCAACTGACTTAGGGATATCCTTATTGATTAAAGCAGATGGAAAAACCATATTCTTTGCTGGAGATTTAAACTGGTGGTACTGGGATGATGATACTGATGATGAGAAGATTAGAATGGAGCATGCTTTTAAAAATGAGGTAAGTAATATTGTAGGAAGTAATATTGATTTGGCATTCTTCCCTGTAGATCCAAGACTGGAAGAAAACTATTATCGGGGTGGTGAATACTTCATTAAGACATTACATCCAAAACACTTCTTCCCGATGCACTTTGGGGATAACTTTGAAGTAATTCCTAATTTTATCAACAAAATGAGTCCAACAGACACACATATTGTGGAAATAAAAGAAAGAAACCAAGTATTTGAAGTTGAATAAACCCCTCTATGAGGGGTTTTATTTTTGAGGTTAGATATCTTCCTCACTGCTGGTAAATCTTTTTTTGAGATATTTAATATCATCCTGAATGAACCTATGATCTACTGCCTTCACATCGAATCCTACTGTTTTAAAAGCAAATTGAAATATTTGACCACCTGATAAGGCCATTATAAGGGTTCCTATTCCTAAACTACCGCCAAGTATATAACCAAATAATGTAGCAAATACTTCTACAAAACTTTTTACAATTCTTACTGATTTACCTGTTTTCTTGGTTAGGACCACCATCAAACCATCTCGAGGTCCTGCTCCAAGCCCTACTGATAAATAAATCCAGCAGCCATATCCTTCTACTAATATCCCAAGTAATAGCATAATAACATTTGGTATGAATCCATCAAATCTAGGTACCAGGTTATTGAGCATTAAAATATCCATAAAAGAGCCTATTATTAAAATGTTCATCACCGATGCCCAACCTATACTCTGTCCCAGAACTATATCAAGAGTAATAATAAATACTCCAACAATTATACTAGCTACACCCATGGTGATTCCAAAAGTTCTGGATAACCCCTGGTGAAATACATCCCATGGTGCAACTCCTAGATTGGCATTGATGGTCATTACTATACCTAATGCAAAAAGGAATAATCCTATTGTAATTTTAATTAATTTGAAAAGTATATCTTTCATATTACTTAATGTCCAAAACAACTGGACAATGGTCGGAGCCCATTACTTCGCTTAAAATGGAAGCATCTATAAGTCTATCCTTCAGACTATTTGATACTACAAAATAATCAATTCTCCAACCTGTATTTCTCTCCCTTGCCTTACCAAGGTAGCTCCACCAGGTATATGCCCCTTCTTTATCAGGGTAGAAATATCTGAATGTATCAATAAATCCTGAACCTAGAAGCTCAGTCATTTTTTCTCTTTCTTGGTCGCTAAAACCTGCACTTTGTCTATTAGTCTTTGGGTTTTTTAAGTCTATTTCATTATGTGCAACATTTAAGTCACCACATAATATTACAGGCTTTTGCAATTCAAGAGTCTTTAAATACCTTCTAAAGGAATCCTCCCAATCCATTCTATATGAAAGTCTTGCCAGTTCTGGTTGAGAATTTGGTGTATAGCAATTTACTAGATAGTAGTCCTCAAATTCTAAGGTTATTACCCTACCTTCCTTGTCATGCTCCTCTACTCCTATACCATTTATTACTTCTAAAGGTTCTACCTTTGTAAAAACAGCTGTTCCTGAGTAACCTTTTTTCTCAGCATAATTCCAATATTGATGATACCCTTCTAAATTAAGTTCAATTTGCCCTTCCTGGCACTTAGTTTCCTGTATAGAGAAAATATCAGCATCTATTTCCTTAAATTTAGCCATGAAGTCCTTATTCACACTTGCTCTTATGCCATTAACATTCCAAGATACTAATTTCATTTTATTCCCCCTCATCATACTCGTCTAAAAATGAATATTTAATTCCATCCTTTTCCCAACCCAATACAGTATCCATACTTACATTTTCTGCCGCTCTAAATATGGACATATCCACATTCTTAAAGTTTTTCTTCAAGTCTTCAATTAAAGCCTTTATTTCATATCTCTTGTTTCCTATTTTCTTTGCTGCAACCATACAAGCACAATTTAGTGGCCAGATTCCACTATTTTGAATAAATCTTTGTATATACATCTCTTCAATAAGATAAAGAGGTCTGATAAGCTCCATATCTTCAAAGTTCTTCGCTTTTAGTTTTGGCATCATGGTTTTAAAGCTTCCTGCACATAAGACATTTAGCATGGTTGTTTCAATAACATCGTTAAAATGATGTCCCAAAGCTAACTTGTTGCAGCCCAGTTCCTTTGCTTTCCCATAAAGAGCTCCCCTTCTCATCCTAGCACACATATAACACGGATAATCACTTGCTATTTTATCTGCAACTTTAAAGATATCAGCATCATAAATCTGAACTGGAATTTGAAGATACTCACAATTTTCCTCTAATAGCTTTCTTATGTCAGGATGATATCCAGGGTCCATTGCAATATATTCAACTTGGAAGTTTCTATTCCCATTTTTATATAATTCCTGAAATAATTTAGCCATTAAAAGACTATCCTTACCTCCAGAAATTGCTACAGCTATCTTATCTCCTTCTTGGATTAGATCATATTCCTTAATAGCTTTTATGAACTTGCCCCAGATATGCTTTCTATATGTTTTAATTATACTTCTCTCTATATCTTTAAGTTCCTTCCTATCGTTAAAGGGCACCAGTATTTCACAACCCTCACCTGCAATTGAACTTTTTTTATCTTCCAAAAATATCACTCCAATTAAATTACTATTAAAGTTTATTTTATAATACTTGATGAACTAATACAAGTTTAAGGTGTAAGAAGAAATAGTTAAAAAGCAAATATCATTGCACTTGCTTAAAATGTAGGATATAATTATATATTGAATATTATTTTGCTTGAGAAAAGATAAGATATATAGAAGGAGTTATTTTAAATGAAATTAGGAATAGTAGGCCTACCTAATGTAGGAAAGAGTACATTATTTAATGCTATAACTCAGGCTGGAGCTGAGTCAGCAAACTATCCATTCTGTACTATTGAACCAAATGTTGGGGTAGTAGCAGTACCTGATGAAAGACTAAACAAACTTAGTGAGATATCAAAATCCAAGAAAATTGTACCTACAGCGATTGAATTCTATGATATTGCTGGACTTGTAAAAGGTGCAAGTAAAGGTGAAGGTCTTGGAAACAAGTTTCTAGGACATATTCGTTCGGTAGATGCAATTGTACATGTTGTAAGATGTTTTGAAAATCCTGACGTAGTTCACGTAGATGGAGCAATTGATCCCCTTAGAGATATAGACACAATTAATATTGAACTTATGCTTTCTGATATGGAGCTTTTAGAAAGACGTCAAGAGAAGACTAAGAAGGCTGCAAAGTCAGATAAGACATTGGCTTTAGAGTTGGAATTAGTTGAAAAAGCTATGAAGACTTTAGAAGATGGAAAATCCATTAGAACATTGGAACTTACTGATGAAGAAGCTGCAATAATGGCATCCTTTGACCTTTTAAGTTCTAAACCAATAATCTATGTAGCAAATATCTCTGAAGATGATGTTGCTAATAACTCCACTAACAAATATGTAGAAATAGTAAAGGAGTTTGCTGCATCAGAAGGTGCTGAAGCCATAGCAATCAGTGCAAATATTGAGGACGAAATTTCACAACTTGACCCTGCTGAAAGAGAAGAATTCTTGGCAGATTTAGGACTTGAAAATTCTGGTTTAGATAAACTAGTTAAGGCATCTTACCATTTACTTGGTCTAATTAGCTTTATCACTACAGGAGAAATTGAAACCAGAGCCTGGACTATAAAAAGAGGAACTCTTGCACCTCAAGCAGCTGGTAAGATTCACTCAGATATTGAAAGAGGCTTTATCCGTGCAGAAATTATTGCCTATGAAGATTTAATGTCTGTAGGTGGTAGTATGGCAGCCGCTAAGGAAAAAGGCATACTTCGTGTTGAAGGAAAAGAGTATGAAATGAAGGATGGAGACGTAGTACACTTTAGATTTAATGTTTAAAAAAATCCTAGGACCCTTTTAAAGGATCCTAGGATTTCTTTATCTAGTTATTTCTAACATCTGCTAAAATTTGATTCAATTGGTCATAAGTTACCATCCCTCTTACACCACCAAGAAGCATTCCTTCTTCATCAACTACATAGGTAGTTGGAAAGGCATTGATTAAATATGTTTTAGCAACTGTTCCTTCTTTATCCAGAACTACTTGAAAATTATATCCACCTTCTTTGATATAATCATTAACGATGGATTCTTCTTCCATTACGTTAACGGCTAAGACTACAACATCCTCGTTTTCATCTTGAACTTTCTGAAAATCTGGCATTTCAACATTACAATATCCACACCAGGTAGCCCAGAAATTTACAAGAACAATCTTCCCTCTATAGTCTGATAAAGATACTTCTTCTCCAGAAAGATCTTTCAAAGAGAAATCTGGAGCTTCTTTAAATTCTTTTTCCTTTGGTTCAGTATTCTCAGTATTTGGTTGTTCTTTAACATCATCTAAAGGCACTGTTGATTTTTCTACTTCTTTTACAACCTCTTCAGATGGTACAGGAGTTTCAACAACATCTTCATTTTCTCTCATATTCTTCAATATAAATAGACCACCAACGACTACAGCAACCACTAACAATAAAATAAATAAAACCTTTCCTATAATAATCACTCCCTAGATCAGTAATCTGCTAATATTAATTACCTTATTGAAAAATACCAAAAGTCCAAAGATTACCATTATACCACCACTAATAATAGGCAAATATTTCATCCATCCATCTGTTCTAGCAAGAAATTTATCAAATAGATTTATAAAAAGTGCTGTCAGGATAAATGGCACAGCCATTCCTATGGAATAAATTAAAAGTAGAATTATCCCCTTAGAAACTGTATCTGCTCCTCCAGCATAAATAAGAATCGATGCCAATACTGGACCAAAACAAGGGGTCCATCCTGCAGCAAAAGCCATTCCAACTACCATGGAGCTAAACCAGCTACCCACCTTTTTTGGCATTGATAATCTCTTATTCATGTTTAAGAATCTTAGTTTAATGATACCCATTAGGTTTAATCCAAAAACTATTATTAACAATCCGCTAATCTTTGAGAATAACTCTTTATTATTAGTGAATAACTTACCAATTAAAGTAGCAGAGGAACCCATTATCATAAATACAATTGTAAATCCTAATACAAAGGATAAGGTTCTTATAAGAGCAAATAATCTTCTGTTCCCTATTTCTGTCTCACTGGCAGTCCCTGTAATATACATTATATAGCAAGGTATCATAGGTAAAATACATGGTGAAAAAAAGGACAAAAATCCTGCCCCAAAGGCTATTGGAAAAGAAACATCCATGGCAAACATTACCCCACCCCCGTATGTGTTCATAAGAACATTTTACAATATATACCCAAAGTAATCCATATAAATTTTAAGTCTAAAGAAAAACAAAGGAGGCCAAAGGCCTCCTTATCTATACAACTGATGGCTCATAAACCAGTTGATTTTTCTCAAATCGTTCAAGACTTAATGTACTAATATCTATGGTATTTTTCTCTCCAAGGATCTGTTCAGCCATTAATAATCCAGTCATCGGACCAAACATAAATCCATGTCCGCTATATCCTACTGCCAGATAGAATCCCTCCACATCTTTTACAGTACCATAGATAGGTTGTCTATCAGGAGTCATATTATATAAACCTGCCCATTGTCTAATGACCCTTATCTTCCCTATAGGAGGAAGAATTTCAGTAATTGTCTTTGCCATTTCCTCTAAGAAGTGCCAACTGGATGTCATCCTTAAATCTCTAGGCTCATTTGCATCCCCTCTACCCATAATGAAGGAACCATTAGGACTTTGCTGACAATAAAGGTTTAAGGAGAAGGACATAACCATAGGCCCTAACATTGGCTCAACCTGCTCAGTTACTAAAATTTGATGTCTTTCAGAGTAAACTGGTATATCTACATTTACCATTTCAGCTATTTGCTTGGACCAGCCACCTGCAGCATTAACAACTACATTTGTTGAAATTTCTCCTTTATCAGTTAATACACCTTTTACTTTTCCATTCTCTACCTTGATTCCCAGAACTTCTGTATAGGTATATATCTCAACACCAAGCCTCTTGGCTGCTTTTGCATAAGCATCTGTTGTAAGGAAAGGATTTAAGAATCCATCTGTAGGACAAAAGGTTGCTGTAGTAAGTTTTTCAGTATTTAAATAGGGTACTATACGTTTTGCTTCTTCAGCCTTCATAAATTCTACATCAAGACCAAGGCTTCTTTGAAGGGCTACATTTTTCTTAAACTGCTCATCCTCTTTAGGGGTTGATGCAACTATTAGGTATCCCCCTTGTTTAAATTCTATATCTCCATCATATTCTAATTCTTCATTGGCTGTTTCGAAGAATTTAATGCTGGACATAGCAATTTTACAGTTCATTTCAGTTCCCCACTGTTGCCTAACTCCAGCTCCGCAGCGGCCTGTAGCTCCGCTGGCAAGATATTCCTTTTCAATAACAACTATATTTTTCATTCCCTTTTTAGCTAGATTATAAGCTATGGCAACTCCAGAGATTCCTCCACCTATTATCACAGCTTCAGCGGTTCTAATCATGGAAATCACCCCCTGAAGTTCCTGATGCTATTTGTCCCAACATAATTCCTTTTACTACGGGCCTACTAGTTGAGACCTTTAGTTCAGAAATATCTACACCCTGAAATGCTGCAATTTCCCTTAATATTAAAGAACCACAGGTTCTTCCCTGACAAGGTCCCATTCCTGCCCTGGAAACCCTTTTTATCTCTTCAACAGATGTATATCCATTTCGAATCAATTCACGAATCTCCTTTAGTGTAAGATCGCTGCATCTACAGATTATTGTATTATCATCCATATTAATGAGCCTCCAATCTTATGTTTCTGAAGTCATATAGATAATCCTTATTAACTGATACTCCCACTAAAGGAGTCTTGTCAAATGAACTTGGATTTAAAATCTTAACTACTTTAGCTTGAGTCAAATACTTACCAAATCTATCTAGTCCCTGAACTATATCCCCTTCTTTTGGGAGAGGTACAAATTCATATGGTATTTTAAACAAAACCTCATCCTCAGAGTAGGTATAATCAACGACCATAATGGCAAGACCTGGACATTTGCTGATACATATGCTGCAGCCATTGCATCTATCCTCATTAAGGTTTGGCAAATCATTGATATCCTCACTCATGGTAATGGCTCCACGTTTACAAGCTATTGTACAAGGATTGCATGGAATCTCCTGGAAGCATTCTATAATTGCAACAGGACCCATCTTTAGTCTTTCCACACTTGGGAAGTTGTTTTTAAATTTTTCAAGAGAAGGAAGGTCCATTCTCATTTCCTTATCTCTTGTCATAATCTTTCTTAAATCAAAAAGCTGGGCTTTATAATCTTCAACTAAGGTTTCAAAATCTGGATGCCTAAAACCTATACTATCTGCAGCATAAAGTCCTGCAATATAACCTTCAACCATAGCCATACTTGCTTCCTCAACACCTGCTGTATCTCCAGCTACAAATATGCCCTTAACACTTGTTTCATATTTTTCATCTATTACAGGTACAAGACCACTTAATTCCCTAACATATTTCATTTCACATCCAGCCTGACCTAAAAGCTCTACCAATGGCGATAGTCCAACTGAGATACAGATTGTATCAACATCTAATTCTTTTTCAGACCCTGGAATTGGATTGTGAGCTCTATCCAATTCATGAATTACTACGCTTTCTACTGCATCCTTGCCCCTAGCTTCCTTTATTTCATGATTTAATAGTAAAGGCACTCCCATACGCATTATCTTGGAGGCATGAACGTGATATCCACCGATTCTTGGTGAGTGGTGAATTATAGCTGCTACATCTACACCTGCCTGCATTAGCTGATATGCAATTATAAGACCTATATTTCCAGCTCCAACCATTAACGCTCTTTTCCCTGGTGTTACACCATATACGTTCATCAATGTTTGAACTGCTCCTGCTCCATATATCCCAGGCAGGTCATTGTTTGGAAAAGCTAATGCCTTTTCACTTGCACCTGTTGCCATTATTATAGCTTTGGGTTTTATTTTTATGTACTGACCTTTACTTTCTGCTGTAATTACTCCATCTTCATAGAGCCCCAGCACTGTGGTATCAGTTAATATTTCTATTCTATCATTGTATTTTTCAATTTCTTTTAACAATAAATTTGCTATGTCAAATCCTCTAGTTGATGCATGCTGTTTTTCAGAGCCAAAGAACATATGGGTTTGCTTTATAAGTTGACCACCAAGTTTCTTACTTCTTTCAAGTACTAGTACATTTGCTCCACTGGATGCAGCACTTATGGTAGCACAAAGTCCAGCAGGTCCTCCTCCTATAACTACTAAATCTACATACTTCATATTATAGTCCCCTTCCCTTGCTGGATTTCTACAATCATTCCTTCCTCCAGATCAGTTATACAGGTTCGTACATTAGGTTCTCCATTTACTACCATTAAGCATGATGAACAATTACCTATTGCACAATAAAAACCTCTTGGTCTATGTTTAAAAAGACTTTCTCCTAAGACCATAACTCCTGCTGCATGCAAGGCTGCAGCAATACTTTCGCCTTCATAGCCCTCCATTGATATACCATTGAAGGTAAAATGGAGCTTATTTCCTCTTTCAAATTTTAAAATTGGATGCTCTTCTATACGCAATAATATCGACCCCTTTAAAAGATATAGCAATCGTTTTCATATATTATTATACCATAGATACATCCTTTGTTAGAACATAAAAATTAACAATTGGAATTCATTGTGTTCTTATTTCATCACTAGTGAAATGAGGTCAGGCTAGAAATATATCCTTACTGAAAGGAAATATTTCTAGCCTGACCCCGTTCATTCATTCGACTATTTGTAACCTATTTTACTTGTAACCTTTTTCCTTAGCTATTGCTTCATCTTTAATTTCTCTTCTCATACCTGAAAGTGCTTGTTCTCTTCTCTGATTCTTTTCCTCTAGTGCCCTTCTCTCCTCAGGATCATCAACTTTATCGATCAACTCTTCCGTTTCCCTGAAATTGGAAATAGTATGATTGATATTGTATTGAATCCTTTCAACATTGTCACTTCTGTCATCTGGTTTTGGTTTATTATTACTCATTCTAATCTCCTTATGCTGCAATTCTTAATTAAAAATTGTAACTCTAGACAAACCAACTTTTTATAAGGACAAATATTTATCCTCAATATTATTATTTCAGGAACAGAATTTATTATTCAAAAATTAATTTGTAAATTATGAGTTGTTTTCCAATTATTATTTAATTATACTGTAAACTTAATAATTAAACTTGTATCAAATACTCTAAAAGCAAAGGATTCAGTAACAAAGAATCTAACCTTTTGTGGTGTATGTGCTTGATATCCTATTGAAAGGTCATTTCCAATAGTCAACTCAAGATTTTCATTGTTAAATGGCAACAGATAAGCACCATTAACTGTATGACTATAGATTATTTGTCCTCCAATTAATTTTAATAGTGTTTTCACTAGTGGATATGCTTTATCTGCCAATATTATCCTTCTATATATTTCATCGTTTGCGATTAATGTATATGGTGGTTCTACGAAAGCATTTCTTAACCCTATAGTTCCTTTAAGAATTGAATCTATCATATCCTCAGGACTCTTTCCAAAAGGGATATCCTTTGCTGTTTTTACCTCTTCTAGACCTTTAATTCCAGCACTTTCAAGACCATAGAATATTACATTATCCTCAAATAAAGCTATTTCCTTCATTGCATTTTCCAGAGGTTCATAGTCTATATTCTTAGCACCTCTTTGAATATTATCCAGTTCCCATCTTTCCAATTCAAATTCAACTCTGGATTCAATTAAAGGTTGAACCTCATAGATTCCAAAGTTTACCCCATCTTTATTCTGTATATTAGTTAGTCTACCATCTGTAATTACATTATGACCTTTTCCAAAAGGCCCATTTACCTTAACAGCTTTTCTGGCTGAGAGGTATGTTTTTAGTACTTCTGAGGCTCTCTTATCAATTTCACTCCAAGCGTCATTTGATACTGGTGCTAAGTTTCTATATAACATAATTCTACCTCCTATTTTAAATCTCCAATGTTTAAACCTGTTTCTGTTTCTCCTTTTTTAACTTCTACATTCTCAAGTTCAGTTATCTTTCTGTCTGTGAATAGATAACTTCTAAACTCTTCATCCCACTTATCCATGTTACGTCTTAGCCATTCTAAACTCATAACAGCGTGCTCAATTTCCTCATCCCTATTATGTGCCATAATTGCCTTAAGCTCTGGATCTTGTGAAGCTACAACTCTTTGGTTATACCAGTCAATAGCCTCAATTTCTTCCTTTAAGCTATTTAATGCTCTTGATATGTTAAGTGCTTTTTCATCAAGCTTTTCTATTGGTTCATGATATTGACTCAATTATTTCCCTCCTAATTCTCATAGTACAGTCTTTTAGCACAAATCTATTTGTTCGTTTCACTCACATAGATTTAGCTAGACTGCATCTGACCTACCATCGATTTGTAAAATGCACAAATCGGGTTAGGTCATAAGTAAACCAGTATGATATTCATACTGGCTTCTCTAATCCTTCTTAGTTAGCTCTTCTTCTCCCATCTCCACCAATCTTCTCGTCATCAAACCCCCAACAGGACCTGCAGTAAATATATTATTTACTGGGTCATTTGGAGTATTTATGTTGTTTTCAAGTCCTAAATCTTGAGCAATTTCCATCTTCAACTCCTCAAGTGCTTTTGCTGCGTTAGGATTTTTGTATCTTTTAGACATAATATCACCTCAATTTTATTCTTTATCTTATTTTGTTTTGAATTTCGAATTTAATACATAAGAATTAATATTAATTGTTTAATCTCTTAAATTAAGGAGATAAATATAGTACTAATGATAATGGTTATCAAGGATTTCATCAAAGGCATTACGTGGCCAAACTCTTCATAAAACTTAAAGGAGGTTTATCTATGCGACTTGAAGATTACAATCCCCCTGGACAATAAAATTTATTCAATTCTAGATCAAAACGGGAAAATTATGAAAGAAGATGACATGCCGAAATTGACAGATGAGGAATTAATGTATTTATACAAGACTATGCTTTACACCAGAACAATAGATGACAAAGCACTATCCTACCAAAGACAAGGCAGGATGCTGACCTATGCTCCAAATACAGGGCAAGAAGCTGCACAAATAGGAAGCGCTTATGCAATGGAAAAAGATGACTGGCTGGTTCCAGCTTTTAGAGAATTGGGAGCTTGGTTAATTAAAGGAGTTCCACTTAAGAATATTTATCTTTATTGGTACGGTAATGAGTGGGGCAGCTATATTGAAGATGTAAATATCCTTCCTGTATCAGTCCCAATAGCATCTCAGTTTCAACATGCAGTTGGTATAGGAATGGCTAACAATATAAAGAAGGAGAAAAATGTAGTTGTTGCTTATGTAGGAGATGGTGGTACCTCAGAAGGTGATTTCCACGAAGCATTGAACTTTGCGGCTGTTTTTAAGGCTCCTGTGGTATTTGTTATTCAAAATAATCAATATGCAATCTCTACTCGAAGAGTAATACAAACAATGAGTAAAAACCTGGCTCAAAAGTCTGTTGCCTATGGAATGCCTGGTATTTTAGTTGATGGTAACGACATCTTTGCAATGTATAATGCCACTAAAGAAGCTGTAGATAGAGCTAGAAATGGAGAAGGCCCAACTCTTATAGAAGCCTACACCTATCGTTTAGGTGCTCATACTACCTCTGATGACCCGACAAAGTACAGGGAAAGCGAAGAGGTTGAAGAGTGGAAAGCAAAGGACCCTCTTAAAAGGTTTAAGATTTATCTCCAGGAAAAAGGTCTTTTAACCCAGGAATGGGAAGATACAACTTTAAAAGAATTGGAGCTAGAGGTAATGGCCACCTTTGAATCCATTGAAAATAAATCGGATACAGAAATAGATGATATATTTAAGTACCATTATGAAAAGATGCCTCTTCAATTGGAAGAGCAGCTTAATGAATATAAATCCTTTCTAAAAGGAGGTAACTAAAATGGCTAATACACTTAATATAGTTCAAGCAGTAAATCAAGCATTGATGGATGAAATGAAGTTGGATAAATCAATTGTTGTTTATGGTGAGGATGTTGGTGTAGAAGGTGGGGTTTTTAGAGCTACAGTTGACCTTCAAAAGGAATTTGGAGTAGAAAGGGTATTTGACAGTCCTCTAGCAGAGTCTGCCATAGTTGGAACCGCCATTGGAATGGCAATAAATGGATTAAAACCTGTAGTTGAAATGCAGTTTTCAGGCTTCGTATATTCAGCCTTTAACCAAATCGTAAGTCACCTAGCCAGGATGAGAAACCGCTCCAGAGGAAAATACAATCTACCAATAGTAGTTCGTGCACCATATGGGGGAGGAATTAGAGCCCTTGAACATCACTCTGAAAGTACTGAAGCCATGTTTGCTCAAATTCCAGGACTTAAGTTTGTAGTCCCATCTACTCCTTATGATGCTAAAGGTCTATTGATAGCTGCAATTAGAGATCCTGATCCAGTACTTTTTTGGGAACCTAAGAGAATTTACAGAGCCTTTAAACAGGAGGTTCCAGAGGGTTCATATGAGATACCTCTTGGAAAAGCTAAAATCGTTGAGGAAGGAGAGGATATTACAATCGTTACTTGGGGTGCTATGGTTCGAGATGTTCAAAAAGCTGCTGAGATTGTTAAGAAAAAAGATATTCAGCCAGAGATAATAGACCTTCGTACAATTGCTCCAATGGACAGAGAAAGCTTTATTGAATCTGTTAAGAAAACAGGAAGAATACTAGTTGTTCATGAAGCTCCAAAAACATTAGGCCTTGGGGCAGAAATAATATCCATTGTAAATGAAAAAGCGTTTCTTTACCTTGAAGCACCTCCAACAAGACTTACAGGCTTTGATACAACTTTCCCTCTTCCTAGAGGAGAACAGCACTATATCCCTAGCCCTGAAAGAATCGCAAAGGCTATTGAAGATGTAGTGAGATATTAAGGGAGGGAATAATATATGAAATATGAATTTCAATTTCCAGATATAGGTGAAGGCATCCATGAGGGTGTTATAATGAAATGGCTTGTAAATCAAGGTGATACAGTAAATGAAGGACAGTCATTAGCAGAGGTAGAAACAGATAAAGTTACTACAGAAATACCTTCTCCTAGAAGTGGCAAGGTGTTAGAACTAAAGGCAAATAAAGGTGACAAAATAAATGTAGGTCAGGTTTTTGTAGTAATAGATACTTCAGGAGACGCTTCATCAGAAACAGTTATTGGAGAAAGTCCTATTGCAAAACCTGAAGTTGTTGAAGAGGAGACAGCTGGTGTTGTAGGTGAGGTTATAGCTTCTTCAGAGCTAATACCTGCCAGCACAGAACTTGTGGCACAAAAAACAACTACAGAAAGAAAAGGAAAGGTACTTGCAACCCCTGTAGCTAGAAAACTTGCAAAGGACCTTGGAGTTGATATTACATCCATCATAGGCTCAGGTCCTAATGGAAGAGTTATGAAAGAGGATATCTACAAGGCTAAACAAGCTCCTGCAGTTGAAAAAATAGCTGTGGCAAAACCTGCTCCAACAGTTGAAAAAGAGCCTCTAATTATCTCAGATGAAAGAGTCGAACGTGTACCTCTTACCAGAATAAGAAAAACCATAGCTGACAGAATGTCACAATCCAAATTTACCATACCTCATACAACTGCTATGGATGAAATAGATGTAACAAAACTTGATGAATTTAGGAATAAATATAAAGATGTATTAAAGGAAGAGGATGTAAATCTAACTTATCTTCCATTTATAATCAAGGCTACAATTTTAGTCTTAAAGGAATTCCCTGAATTTAACTCATCACTAGATGAAGCAAATGAAGAAATAGTTCTAAAACACTTCTATCATATTGGAATAGCTACTGATACCCAAAGAGGACTGATGGTTCCTGTTATCAGAGATGTAGATAGACTTAGCATTATTGAACTGGCAAAGGCAATATGGGATATTACCACAAGAGCAAAGGATAATAAAGTTGAGCTTCATGAACTTAAGGGCAGCTCCTTCTCAATTACCAACTATGGCTCTATAGGAGGATATTTTGGAATCCCAATAATAAATTATCCTGAAGCAGCTATATTAGGCTTAGGAAGAGTAACTAAAAAGCCTATAGTAATTGATGATGAGATAGTAATAAGAAAGATTCTTCCAGTATCTTTATCCTATGATCATAGAATCATTGATGGTGCCAGTGGTGCAAGATTTATCAATAGGCTACGAGAGCTTTTATCCGATCCTGATATGCTTTTACTAAGGTCATAAGGTTGGTGATTTCATGAGTAAATATGATGTATTAATAATCGGAGGAGGACCCGGTGGATATGTGGCTGCCATTAAGGCAGCCCAGCTTGGGGCTAAAGTAGCAGTAATTGAAAGAGATAGGCTTGGAGGTATTTGCCTCAATTGGGGCTGTATTCCTACCAAGACCCTATTAATAACTGCTAAGCATTTTAAGGATGTACTTCGAAGTGAGGACTTTGGAATAACTGGTATAGACTTATCCAGTGCAAGAGTGGACTGGGAAAAATTGATTAACCGAAAGGATCAGGTTGTAAACAAGCTTGTAGCAGGAATAAATATGTTGTTTAAGAAAAATAATATAACATTCATAAATGGAAATGCTGATATTTTGGATAAGAATAAGGTTGAGGTAAATGGAGAAATAATCCAATGTGATAATCTTATTATCGCTACTGGTGCAAGAGGTAAATTACCAGATATCCCTGGACTAAAGGCATATATTGAATCAGGCAAAGCAATTGATAGTCGTGGTGCATTACAGCTAAAGGATATACCTAGAGATGTAGTTATCTTAGGTAATGGAACCTATGCAGTAGAATTTGCAACCCTATATAATTCAATAGGAGCTAATACTACTCTCGTCTTTGAATCTGAGCATATTCTTCCCTTTGCAGAAAGTGAAATGGCATTAACTCTGGAAAGACAGCTTAAAAAAGATGGACTTAAACTAGTAGCAGATACTAATATTAAGGAATTCTCTAAAGACGGGTTAGTAATTGAGACTAAGGGAAATGAAAAAGTATTACCTGCTGATAAGTATTTAGTATTTCTAGGACTTCAGCCAAATCTTGAAGGTTTTGAAAAGTTAGGATTAAAGCTTAACGCTAAAGGTTTTATAGAAACTAACGAGAGAATGGAAACCAATATTTCAGGAGTTTATGCCATTGGGGATGTTAATGGAAAATATCCATTAGCACATGTTGCATCAGCAGAAGGAATTGTTGCGGCTGAAAACATTATGAAAGAGGAAAGTAAGTTAAATTATTATCTTGTGCCCACTGTGGTCTATTCATTCCCAGAAATGGCCAGTGTAGGTTTAACTGAAGAAATGGCTAAGAATAATAATCTTGACTATAAGGTAAGTAAGTTTCCTTTAGCAGCTAATGGAATGGCTATTGCAGAAGGAGAAACTACTGGGTTTGTAAAGATAATATCTGATAACCAGTACGGAGAGGTCATTGGAGTTCACATCATCGGTAGCGATGCAGCTAATATGATTTCCAAAGCTGTATCTATAATGCAACTGGAAGGAACAGTTTATGATTTGGCTAAAACTATACACCCTCACCCAACTTTTTCCGAGGCCTTAGTAGAGGCAGCATACGGAGCAATTGATAAGCCGATTCATATTTAAAGTCAAATTCTCTAATTTTTTGCTTAAATTTAACATACTCTTAAATAACACTTAATATCTTTGAATGATAATTGTGGTATGGAAGTTAGTCATCTAATTAATTAGGGGGTATATTATGCTAAACGGTGCGAGAATCAGAGAATTGAGGACCATGAAAGGATATACTTGCTTGGATATGTCTAAATTTACCAACATTTCTAAAAGCTATATTGAGGAACTTGAACGTGGAACTAAGGTAAATCCTGCGTTCAACAAGGTTGTAGCTTTAGCGGAAGCTTTAGGCGTTAAGGTAGATGATTTAATTTTTAAACCAGCTGTATAAAAAATTTTTAAGGGTATTCTTCTGATTGAGAATACCCTTTTTTTGTTAACTCCCTATTTTAAATCCTTTGAATAAATCTTTGTATAAGTAAGTTTTCCATTGATATTTTCGCTTTTCATTAAATCAATGGAACCTACACTGATTAGTATTTGACTAATGGCCTGTTTAAAATCTTCAGGATTAAATACATTCTCCATTTTAACCTTTCTTCCAATTGTAAGGTGCGGAGTATATTCTCTTTCTTCCAGCTTAAATTCCTTTTCCTTAAGTAGATTATGAAGAGTCTTCTGTACATCACTAAGTTCTTTATTTTCAGTAATCCCAAGCCAATAAATATCTCCTTCTCGTCGATTAAATAATCCAAGCTGAGATAAACTGAAGCTAAATGGGCTCATATTTAGTTCTTTCATAGCCTCTTTAATATCTACTACTCTTTCTTCTGGAATTTCACCTAAAAATTCCAATGTTAAATGCATATGTTCTTTGCTAACAAAATTCCCCTTTTGGGCATATCCTTTGACCTTATCAATTATTGTCTGAATGTCTCTTTTTACATCCTTATCAAAATTAATGGCAATAAACAATCTCATATTCATCACTTCCCTGAATATATTGTGCCATGAAGACTAAGAAATAATTCTATAATTACTCACCTTTTTCTATAACATCCCTAAGAATAAGCATCCCTTCCATCATTGTAGGAAATCCACAAGTTGGAGCAGTTAGTAAAATTACGTGTTCAATTTCTTCCTTAGTGCAACCAGCCTTTAATGCTTTTAATATATGGGTTCTTAATGCATATTGATATTGACTAGAAGTTGATAGAGCAATCTTAACTAACCAACGAGTCCTATCCTCTAAAGGTCCGCCCTTTTCATGTACAAGCTTTCCATAAGTTTCATAAGCATCATAGATCTCACCGTGATTCTCCATAAAGTACTTGAAATTCTTTTCAATAACATCTGAATTCTCAAAGTAATCCTTCATTCCAATTCCTCCCTATTTATTTTCTATATAGTCTCTTATGGATTTACCCATTTTTTGAGAGTAGAAAACTAATATGGTAAATAATTCATATCTGACCTAATCCTATACACAACTTTTTCTTATCTTCATATTATATAAGGAGGTGCATGTATCCCCCGCTTCTGTAAGCGGTTTTATCAAAGCTTAAAAAAGGAGGTTTGACCATGGATAATAAAATCGAAAATTATGAAATTGAAATTAATGAATCTGAAAATAATGTAACTGAAAAAATTGAAAGCTTAAGCTTTGTTGAGGTAAATCCTCTATTACCAGCAGGACCAGCCGAACAACTTTTTATTGCTGGAGCATCGATATTTGAGATTACCACCTTTATTCCACCTATACAACGCGTAACAATATTGGCAATTAACCTACCTGAACCTAATACCTTTGGACCTTATGAAAGTTATGTTGCTACTATAACAGTTGCTGGAACAGATGAATTTGTATCTGAGCTATTCTTATTCCCTACAGATAATAAGGATAATTGGGTAGCCAGCGCATTTTTAACTTTTGGTGGCACTCTACCTCCTCTTGAAGTAGCCATAAGACCAGTTGATTATGGTGACAGAATTGGAGAAGTAATACTTCAGGGACCTGTATTCCCATAAAAAAAAGCTACTGGTAATTGTTCAAAACAATTATCAGTAGTTTCATATTTACATGCTATTTTCGCAAAATCTTGTCCATTGTCTTTCCTTTAGCCAATTCATCTACTAGCTTATCTAAATAAAGTATTGCCTGCATAGTGGGTTCTTCAATATCTTCTACACGAACTCCACATACTACCCCTTTAATTAATACCCTGTTTGGATGAAGTTCAGGTGCCTCGGCAAAAAAGTTTTCAAAATCTGTTTGTTTTTCAATCTGTGATTGGAACTCTTCCTTTTTATATCCAGTCAACCAAAGTATTATCTCATCAACTTCCTCTTTAGTACGTCCTTTTTTCTCTGCCTTGGCAATATAAAGTGGATAAACACTTGAAAAACTCATTTTATATATTTTATGATTGTTCATGATTAATCCTCTCTTTTAAGGTTTTCTTTATTGTATCATCATAGTTAAATCATATCAAGAAAGTAAAAAACAAGGCTGATTCCATTATTTTATTCTTTTTCCTTAACATTTACTGCTTTAATATGTATAATTATCCTATACATATAAATATATCCCCTTGGAGGACTCTAAATGACATTCACAGGCTTCATATTAATTATTTTTTCTGCTATCTGTCATGCAACATGGAACTATAACACAAAAAAGGTTAAGAGTGATTCCACATTTATTTGGTTATTTTCAATTATTTCTTCTATTATCTATTTTCCTTTTGCCTTGGCATCATTATTTATTTATGAAATTGATTTTAAACCTTACTTCATCTTATTTATTTTTGGAAGTGCTGTATTACATTCTGTTTATTTTATATTGCTAAACAAAGGTTATAGTGTTGGCAATCTTTCTATAATATACCCTTTAGCCCGTGGTACTGGTCCACTGTTTTCAACTATGATAGCAATTATTATATTAAAAGAAAGTGCTTCTTTAGTGGCAATTATCGGTATATTTTTAATTATATTTGGAATTATTACAATTACAGGAAATCCTGCATTAATTCTAAATTCAAGTAAAGATAAATCTCTCATTTATGCTTTCCTATGTGGTATTTCTATAGCATCATATACAATTTTTGATAAGATAGCAGTAAGTACACTTATGTTGCCTCCAGTACTTCTAGATTGGCTATCAAATCTGGGACGTGTTATGATTCTAACTCCCTATGCACTACGTAGAAAAGATCAATTAAAAGAATTAGTTACTCATCATAGAAAAGAAGCTCTTACAGTAGGAATATTATCTCCCCTATCCTACATCTTGGTTTTAACTGCCATGGTTTCTATTCCAGTTTATTACATTGCTCCTATTAGAGAACTTAGCATATTAATTGGTGCATTTCTAGGTGTTAAATTTCTCTCAGAAAAGTTAACTAAAATAAAAGTAATAGGTATTTGTCTAATGACAGTGGGAATAATTACTCTTTCTCTAGCGTGAATTATACTTCTTTAGAAGGTTCAGTGATATTATTTAGAATTAATTTTACCGAAGAATAATCCATCATAATATCTACCCTCAATAAAATAATAATCCTTAAATCTCCCTTCTAACACAAATCCACTTCTTTCCAATACCCGAATTGAACCAGTATTTGCATCTACCACATGTGCATGGAGTTTATGCAAGATGAGACATTCAAAAGCAAACTTATTCATTAATTTAACAGTTTCAGTTCCATACCCTCTTCCCCAATAGTCTTTATTTAAAACATATCCAATCTCAGCGTGCCTAGCGTCCTTGTCAAAATTAAAAATCATTGCTGTTCCAATAATTTTTCCAGTTGACTTAAGTACAATAGATGCATATAAATAAGTTCCATTTGCCTCCCGCTTAATCATTTCTTCAATGAATTCTCTGGTCTCATTCAAGGTATGCATTAATTTCCACCCAATAAATCTTGAAACATCAACATCCGATGCATAAATATGAATATCAATAGCATCATCTGTACTTAATGGTTTGAAAATTATATTTTCACTTTCCAACCTATGAAAGGAATTTATTATCATCTAGATCTCCTCCTAATCAACTTAATTAATTTATTAGCCTATATCCCATTTCTCTATCCTTATGTATTCTACATAAATCCATAAGATACCTTTATTTTCAAAAGATTTTTTCAACTTGCTAGACTTTTAATATCTCTAAATTGTACATATTATTAAAAGGATATGTTTTTAAACCATATCCTTTGATAATTTTAAACAGTGGTAGTTTGGCATCTCTGACAATTAGGGCAATCTAATCTACCAATTTCCTCCAACTTAAATTCAAGAACCATTTCCAACTTAATAACCTTAGTTAGTATATCTGATACAGATTGATTGATAGCTATTAAATCAGCAATAGTAACATCTTCTATATCAAGAGCTGCTTGGATTTTTTCACCTTCAGCATTTATTATATGAGCTAGACATGCTTCCTGAAGAGCAATAGACTCTAGCAAATCAGTAATTGCCTAGCATGGTGTAGTTGTAGATGGTGATATAACTGGCATTGACATATTTATCGCTTCCTTATAGTTTATTTTAGAAAAGTACATGCCTTTCCTATTACAATAATATTCTCTTTGGCTAAATAGGTGAATTTCCATCTACAGTTTAGCCCTACAATTACTTCTGTAAAAGGCAGCAAAAAAGGATGTACATGGATGTACATCCTTCAAATCAGTTGATTTTTTACCCCTAAGCACTTATCTGATCTTTTCCATTTTGTTTTGTGACCATTATTAATCTAAACAAGGAAGACCCAGCCATAATACCAGCTGCTATTGATGCTGAAAGACCAAAAGTCTGAGCACCACTAATAGCAAACTTATCAAGCATCCCATTAATAGCATAACTCATTGTATAATACAGTGATCGTCCAGGAATTAGAGGTACAACAGCAGAAGTCAAAAATGTAGTAGTCGGCGTTTTTTCTATGCGGGCTAGTACTTCAGAGTAAATTGTTACTATCAGTGAGGATATAAAATACCTTGGCATCTCACCTTTAAGCCAAAACTCGAGTAATAGGTAAATTACCCAAGAAAATAAACCACCTATGGCAGCATACCATAATTTTTTTCCTCTTAAATTAAAGAGAATTGAAAATCCCAAGGATCCTAAAAATGCCATACTAAGTTCAATTATGTAAATCATTTAAGTATACCTCCAAATACAATTGATGCTATACCAAATCCTACTGCAATTGATAATGATATAACTATCGCCTCACTAAGTCTAAATAGTCCAGATATAGTATCTCCATTGATTATATCACGAATAGAATTTGTAAAAGCAATACCTGGAATCATTAACATTATGTTCCCTATAACAATCTTATCTATACTTTCGCCAACTCCTAACCTAACAGAGAAAATTGCAAACAAACCAACTATAAATGAAGAAATTATATTAATAAATAGTGTATTTGTATCAACTTTTTGTGCTATAGTATTTGATAGTTTTAAAAGAACAGCTATTACTGAAGAAGCCAAGGCATCACTTAAGCTTCCTCCGAAAAAAATAGTGAAAGCGCTGGCAATCATAGCATAATTAGCATATTGAACGGAAAGACTATAGGTTTTTCCATTATTTATTTTCACTAACTCATTAATTATATAATCTGATTCAGGTTGGTTATTACAAATATAACGGGAAAGGTTATTAAGCTTGTCCACCATCTCTAGGTTAGTAGAGTATTTATGAATTCTTCTAGTTTGAGTAAAGGTACTACCATCTTGTTTTTGTAAGGTTACAACAATACTTGATGTAATAGTGAAAACATCTACCCGTTTTGCATTATAGGATTGACAGATACGTTTTATCGAATCTTCAACTCTGTTGATCTCAGCACCGTTAACTAGCATCTGCTCTCCAATGTCCAGTACACTACATAGTAATTCCTCTGTTACCATTATGGATATCTCCTTGTTGTAATTTTTAATAACTTCTACTTGATATTATAACTATTTCATTTTAACATATCTATATCAAAAGGTGTATTGAAAACTAAGTTTTAAGTAATCATCCAGAATCTAAAATTAGTTTGGGAAATTAAAAACCGTACCTATTTATGGTACGGTTCGTTTTTAATGATTCGCCATGCTCTATATATCTGCTCCAATAATATCATCCTCATCAACTGATGAGGAAATGTCATTTTGGAGAAGGATAGTTTGAAGTTGCTTCTTGAGATTACTTCATCTGAAAGACCTAGTGAACCTCCTATTATAAAGGTAATATCACTAATACCCTCAACCATAAGAGATTCAATTTTCACTGCTAACTCTTCAGATGATAGCTGCTTTCCCTCTATAACTAAAGAAATGACATAGGAATTCTGTGGGATCTTGGAAACTATTCTTTCCCCTTCTTTTTGCTTGACCATTTCCATTTCCTTGTCAGAAAGGTTTTCAGGGGCTTTTTCATCATCTATTTCAACAATATCAAGAGAGCAATATCGTGACAATCTCTTTGAATACTCTTTAATACCTTCCTGTATGTACTTTTCTTTTATTTTTCCTACTGTAATTAATCTTATGTTCATAGTAGCCTACCTTTATTTATTTTTTATCTTTTATAGCCCGAGATTCTTCGATATAATTTATTCAAGCTTTGATGAAACTGCTTGCAGTTTCTACCTTCCGCTGCAACGAGGTGAGTGATTAAGACCCCCACCTGTTGAAGATTGACTGCTTACAGAAGCGGGAGATATATGCACCTCGTTATAATGCCAGTCTCAGAATCACAGTTTTAGTTGATCATTATTGCCTTCAGACAACCAAAGGTCTCCTCTGCAAAAATTGACCTTCACATTTAGTGCTTAATAATCCACTATTTTTTTGTTGTTCACTTAACGTAAATGGACACCCCGCCCAAAAGCAACGAAGTGTCCTATGATAAGGGGGGATTAGTCGTTTCCAAATATGTCTCCTAGTCCAATTCCTCCAAGTAGACTACCTTCACCTTTGCCGCTTGCTCTACCCTTTTGTCCTTGTGAATAAATCTTCCTTGCAAATCTACTAAAAGGTAATGACTGCATCCAAATTGTACCCGGACCTCTAAGTGTAGCTAGAAATAGTCCTTCTCCTCCAAATAGTGCCGATTTTATGTTTCCTACCATCTCTACATTGTAATTTATTGTATTTGTCATTGCTACTAGGCATCCCGTATCCAGCTTAAAAACCTCTCCAGGCTGTAAATCCTTCTTAATTATAGAACCACCTGCATGTAAAAATGATAAACCATCTCCGACCAATCTTTGCATAATAAAGCCTTCACCACCAAATAAGCCTGCTCCTATATTCTTTTGGAATGCAATTTCTATTGATATGCCCTTTGCTGCACAAAGGAATGAGTCTCTCTGACAGATTATTTCTCCATTATAGTCTCCAATATCCAAAGCAATTATTTTACCAGGATAAGGTCCTGCAAATGCAACAGCTCTTCTTTCATGATCTCTGTTTATGAACTCTGTCATAAATAGACTTTCTCCTGTAACAACTCTCTTTCCTGCGCCAAGCATTTTACCCATAAGTCCCTTGCCTTCGTCTCTGCCTGAGCCGTCACCAAATATGGCATCCATTACAATGGAATTGTCCATATACATCATTGCGCCAGCCTCAGCAATAAGACTCTCTGATGGATCCAGCATAATTTCAACAAACTGCATGTCATCACCAAAGATGTTAAACTCAACATCTACAGCCTTTTTCATAATAACCCCTCCAATAAGAATAAAATATTAAAGCACTTATTATGCAGTCTTTATCACAAATCTGTTTGCTCACTTCTTTCGCACAGATTTGAATTGACTGCATCTGACCTACCATCGATTTTCAGAACTACACTGCAAATCGGGTTAGGTCATGAAAAAAGACGGCACAAGATATTTTGCACCGTCATATACGCCTAGATTAATTTTTTTGCTGCTTCAATAGCTTTGTCAAAATCAGGTGGAGTTCCCGTTTGAGCTACATATTCAACATGTTGTACAATGTTGTTTTTGTCCAGTACTACTACTCCCCTTGATAAAAGTCTCTTTTCTTCCATAACAAAGCCATAACTTAAGCCAAAAGAAAGATCCTTATGGTCTGAAAGTGTAATCACCTTATCAATTCCATGTGCTCCACAGAATCTTTTTAATGCAAATGGTAAATCTACAGATATAGTTAGTATTACTACGTCCCCTAGTTCAGCAGCTGCTTCGTTAAAAGTAATGGTTTGAAGCTCACAAACTCCTGTATCTACTGATGGAACAACACTAATTATCTTAACAGCACTTCCTGCATCCTTTAAAGTATATGCACTACCATCTTGTTTCAATACAGTAAAATCAGGGGCTTTGTCCCCAACCTTAATCTCTTTACCCAATAATGTCATAGGCTCTCCGCCCATTATTACTAATCCTTCTCTTTTTTCCATGGAAACCTCCTATATAATCAAATATTGTAATCTCTTGATTAAATCATAATTACCCACTAAAGAAGGAAATATTCAATATTTACTCAAACCATTCACTTACAATATCTATAAGATTGAAATTTGATAAATCATATCTTAATGGAGTTAGTGTAGCAAAACCTTTGGAAAGATAATATCTATCTGTACCTTCTTCCAACTGAGTTTCCCTTCGTCCTTTTAGGGTCAAAGAACGCTCACCATTCTCCTGTTCTTCCATGAAATAATAGTCTAAGATTGCTCCGCCAATTGGACAGACTTTCAGTTCCTTATTTACATCATTTAATTCATATGGTGTATTAATATTTAATAAAAGTTTTGATTTTAATAGTTTCTCCTTAGTTTCCTCAAGAATCTTCTTTGCATATTTTGCAGCAATTTTGTAATTTGCAGTTCCCTGCATCCACTCTGCTGAAACTGCTATGGATGGAATGTTGTAGATATTGGCCTCAACTGCTGCAGAAACAGTCCCAGAATAAATAATATCCATTCCAGAATTTAGCCCAAGATTTATTCCAGATACAACCAAATCTATTTTGTCCTTTATTATTGCATCAATTCCAGCCCTAACACAGTCAGCAGGTGTTCCTGAGACACTATATGCTTTAGATTTGATTCCACTTAAACTTACTTCTTTTATAATTAAAGGTTTATGAAGGGTTATTGCATGGCTTTGTGCACTTTTCTGAGTCTCTGGGGCAATGATTATTACCTCATAATCCTTTTCTAACTCCTTTGCCATTGTATATATCCCATCAGCCATTATGCCGTCATCATTTGTAAGTAGTATCTTCATAGTTACCTCCCTAAAATTCAGTAAATGTGATATTCAACTTTTGTGTATTATTTCCCCTGACAATTGTAAGAGTAGCCTTATCTCCCAATCTATAGTTATATAGTAATTTCCTAAGGGTAACCATACTTTCAATAGGTTCATTGTCTATATGTGTTATTACATCCTGAGGCACTAACCCTGCCTTGGCAGCTGGTGAATCAGGTACTACCTCTAAAACAACTACCCCAAGATCTGAACTTAATTCTATTCCGTATTGTCTTTCAAATATTTCTATGTCACTGCCTGTAAATCCAATATATACGTTGTTGAATCCACCTTCTCTAATAATTTCCTCCACGATTGGCTTTGCTAAATTTATAGGTATAGAAAATCCCAGTCCTTCACCGGTTTGTATCTTTGCTGTATTTATCCCAATGACTTCTCCCATGGAATTTAATAGCGGTCCACCACTATTTCCAGGATTGATGGACGCATCGGTTTGAATTAAATCCTCAATTACATTGTATTGGTCTATTTGAACTGATCTATGAAGTCCTGATATTACTCCTGAAGTTACAGATCTTTGAAAATCAAGTCCCAAAGGATTTCCTATGGCAACTGCCAGCTCTCCAACCTCAAGTAGGTCTGAATTTCCTAAAAATGCAGTAGGGAAATTTTGTCCATTGACTTTCACAACAGCTAAATCCAAAGCTTGATCAAACCAAAGAACCTGCCCATCCATTTCATCCCCATTTTCAAAAAGGACCTTTATGTCCTTACCTTCGCCGTTACCAATAACATGAGAATTGGTCAGAATATACCCATTGCTATTTACAACTACACCTGAGCCTACTCCTTCTACAGGTCTTGTCCAAAAGAATTCTCTTTGCATTTGAACTGCAGTTATTCCAACTACTGAGCTTATTGCCTTCTTAGCTACCGCTTGAGTAGCTGTTGGGTTTTCCTGAGGCTGAATTACTATTTCTTCAACTCTGGTTGGAGTTTTGTTTAGAAATAACTCTGGAGTAGGAATTATCTTTCCATAAAGGTAATTTGGAGCAATATATACCGAAATTACTCCCCCTAGTATTCCTGCGATTATTGCAACTAATAAGTAAGAAATTATTCCTCTTCTTCTTGGTGGTCTATTAAAGCCTTGATAGTTATATCTATCCATTTAAAAACCTCCTACCCTATAATAAATATTTCCGTTGCCCTGTCTCTATAAGACACATTTAAATATATATCATTATCTACATCTAAACCCTGACTTAGTATACCCTCTCTTACTGTATTATAGGCTAACTCAGGTAGATTATTATCCTGACTTAAATGCCCAAGTAGAACAATCTCTCTATTACCAGAGAGTACATCTCCGAGAATCACTCCTGCATCATCGTTGGAAAGATGTCCGTGGTTACTCATTATTCTCTGCTTTAAAGGCCAAGGATAGCTTCCCTCCCTTAGCATTTTCACATCATGATTTGATTCCATATAATATAGATGAGAATTTTTAATTTCATTTCTAATCCTATCATCTATCCAGCCAGTGTCGGTTACTATGCTTAACTTATGATTCTCATGATACAATACATACCCAACAGGCTCTAGGGCATCATGATATACAGTTATGGGATGAATCCCAATATCCTTAATATTAAAGTTCCCGTCTGTTATAAATACCTTTGTATTTTTTTCCTTTATTGCTTTTATAATAGTCTCCATACCAATCCAGGTCTTGTTGTTTGCATATATTGGAATATCATATCTTCTAGACATTATCCCTACACCCATTGAATGATCAATATGTTCATGGGTTACCAATATTCCATCAATTTCAGAAGGATTGACCCCTATTGAACTAAGAAGGCTTTCAAGCCTCTTACCGCTAAAACCTGCATCTATAATAATTTTTGCATTATCTGTTTCTATATACTGGCAATTTCCACTGCTGCCACTAGAAAGAGAACAAAATTTAATCCCCATTTTACTTCCCCCAAATTTTATCTTTACATATTCTATAATACTACATTTTAAAAAATAATAGAAGGAGCATACACTCCTTCTAATAATTATCTATTATTACTTTGTAACCATCTTCAAACTGGATTCTCCATGCCGGTGTTGTGGTTCCTTGCTTTGCTTCCTGAGGATTTAAGGTGTCTGAATGCTTTTGCGGATCAAAATAATAGCAAAGAGAAATATCCTTAATGGTCTTTCCGTAGACCTCCTTCATACTTAGCAGGGCCAAGATGGATTTTGGTGCAGAAGAGATTTGAATTTTAGTAGCTCCAATATCCTTCATATTGAGCCAGTTTCTTTCCATTTTTATAACTCCTCTGTTATCAAGCTGAATATTTGTAAATGTAGATTCTACATAACTTTCATCAAATATCTTTGTAAACTCCAGATTATAAACTCCATTGTTTTCCTTTATAAAGGATAGCTTTAAATCAGATGTGGAGAACCCCTTTTGGGTTAAGAAATCTTTTGCTATAGTCTCTGCTATTTCACTTGAATTGATATTATATTTTTCTGTCTGGGGATTTGACTCGTACATTATCAGCTTATCATTGATAATGCTTATGGTTTCGTCTCCATTAGATAGTGTAAATAAACCTTCTGAGTCTACTTCAACTTTCCCATCTCCATGAAAGAAGCGATAGTTTAAATCAGAGCCATCTTGAATTTCAAATTCAACTGTAAGCCCAAATAACTCTTCAGTATCTACTGGAATCACTGAATTAATATTTATATTCTTCGCTTTTAAAAGACTAATGGAATTCAGCACAAATTCATCCCCAATAGTAGCATCTGCTTGATTTCTATCCAAAAATAGAACAGAGCCAAGTAGTGTATTGGTGATTATTAGTGCAATTATTAAAATAGTTTTAGCCTTAGACCAATCCATATCTTCACCATCTATCTTTCAAATACTAAATTTCCTGTAAAAGCATTAAATGCATATACTCTATTATTAAATGTTATGGTCCAAACTCCTATTAGCCTCTCTGATTGCTCCTTTAGGTTTGGATCGTAATAGGCCAGGGAAATATCAGAAACAAGGTTTAATACTTCTTTTTTAATATCTTCACCAAGCTCCGCTTTAGACATTCCTGTCTGAATAAGGTATTCCCTTTCCAGATAATCATAGTTCTTATCCAAAATATCAATGGAACTCATCATAGACCTAGCTCCTATTGTAGGGGTAATCCCCATATCTACTTCTCTTCTTGTTAAGAGTTTATAGCTCCTTACATGATTATTGAATACATCTATCTGAATATAGTCTCCAACTTCTCTATTACCTAGATGTACAGGTATTCCTCTAATTCTGTACTTAAATGATAATCTATATCCTAGGTTGCCATCAAATTCAATATCATCTATACTTGAAAGATACATACCCTTAGTTGTTGAAGCATTTTGGGCAATAAATTCTGCTGCAGTATTTAAGCTTGAATATAGATTTCTCTCTGTAGAGGAACCTTCAATTGCATGGAAATACTCCAAGGTTCCATTGGCATTTAGCTTTAGAACTCTGTTATTAAAGGAATAAATTGTGGAACCATTGCTTTCTACAAATTCTCTAATATAGTCAATATCCTTATTGAAGAATCTCTCAGCAACCCTTCTCTTTTCATTCTCATCAAGGTTTGCTATTTCATTACCTACATATATTGTAGATAGTCTGGTGTTCATCTCATAAGGTATATAAATGTCACTTTCTATATCGAAAGATTCACGCATAGAGTAATAATAATCGTAATTTTTAGCTTCCTCAACTTGAATTAAATTTTCTTTTATTAATCTAGTGTCAACTTTTGCTTCCAATGCCATAATAAACCTATTTCCATCGCTAAAAACAAAAAAAGGATTACCGTTACCTAAATAAATATAAATTTCATTTATATCAGGTATAGTATCCGCTATTTCATTGGGGGACTTAACACCCCAGGTCTTTGCCAATATATAAGTATTTATCTCTTCAGGAAAATAAAAAACCAAGGACCTTTGCTCATGAAATCTTAAGTATTGATCCTTTGTAATTTCCTCTATTATTGCGTTCTCATCATCCAGTAAGCTGGATAAAACAGCTTGGGAATTTTCCCAAATGCCATATCTGGAATCATCATAAGTAATAGTATGATTCTTGTTGTCAAAATTTAATAGGTATTTACTTGGTGCAATCATGTCAGATAAGGCATAGGTAGCAGATAAAACCTCATTTGAACCAAAAATATCTCCAATCTGTCCAGGCAGCTTAATCCACAGCTTGGAAGTCATGAAGACACTGGAAAAAACTAATAGAAATAGGAGAAAAGTCTTTACTCTCTCTTTCATAAAATCATCTCCTACTTCTCTTATCTCAATAATGGTAGAACAGTATTATTTGATTCTCTAGTTATTGATTCTCTGTTTATTATAATTCTATTTCTATTATGAACATATACAATAAATTCCTTAGGCTCAACACCCTCAACATTAAACTTAACAACAATTTTATTGATTCCTTTAACTAAATCCATTTGTTTTTGATACAATCCTAAATTTCCTGATGTAACAGTTTCAGTCAATAGTAAAATATAGTCCTTTTCAGTAGGTAGTTTATCTAAGTTAAATGCACTTCTAGTCAAATCAGTAGTTCCGTAAACATCTATAGTAATTTCTGTACCAGAAGGAGCTTTGCCATTTATAAGAACAACCCTGTCTCTTGTTGAATAAGAAGCCTTTTCGGGGTTTAGAACTTCATATTTAGTCTGATCTACTACGTTGGTTGCATATGATAATCCACTTAAGCTTAAAAGGCTTAATGCTATCATAATACAGGCTACAAATCTCTTCCACATATTTCTCCCTCCTTCTTTCAAAAATTTTACTTATACTATTATCCATTCTAATGTAGTTTTAATATACCACATCTATGTTACAGAAGTATTACAGCCCAGTTAAGAATAAATTACACTAATGGTAATCTAATAGTCATTTCTGTTCCTTCTCCCAACACACTATCTACTTCAATACTTCCATTATGAGCTTCTACTATTTCCTTGGCAATAGAAAGGCCTAATCCTGTGCCACCCATTTCACGACTTCTTCCCTTTTCAACCCTGTAGAATCTTTCAAATAATCTATTCATATCTTCCTTAGGAATACCTATACCACTGTCTTTAACTTTAAAGCAAATATGTGAGCCATCCTTTAATAGATGAATATTAATATTTCCATGGCTTTCAGTGTACTTAATTGCATTAGAAATTATATTTAGTATAACCTGTTCTATACCATCTTTATCAGCTACAATATTTGGAAGATTCTCTTGGATATCCAGTGTGATTATATGATTCTTTTCCTTAATTAAGAGGTCAAGCTTATTTAGAATATCCATTAAGAGTTTTCCAAGATCTAGATTATCTTTCTTCCAGTTAGTTTTGTTATAATCTATATTGGAAAGCTGTAATAAGTCTCGTACAATCCTTGTCATTCTATCACTTTCTGAATCG
>CAZHLF010000001.1:0-2098 GCA_964532845.1 uncultured Tissierella sp. | reverse complement strand
TCGATTACATTTAAAAACCTTAACGCCAAATCCCTGTCAATTTCATTTTCCATCAAAGTCTCAGTGTAGCTTTTTATAGTAGTAATAGGTGTCTTTAACTCATGGGAAACATTCGCAACAAATTCCCTTCTCATATTATCTAGTTTATGTTCCTGCGTAATATCTTGGAACACTACTATAAGACCACCTACAATATTTTTTTCATTATCAAAGGAAGCATATTTAATTTTGTAAATCTTATTATTTAAAGGTGCAACAACTGAACCCTCTAGGCTTTCCTTTTTAGTATAGTCTATTTTATCCATATTTAGCTTTTCTAAGTCTAATTTTTCCTCTTCAAAGACTATATCAGAGCTCATTCCCAAAATATCCATAGCAATTGGATTAACATGTATGATGTAACCATTGGTATCTACAGCAACTACCCCTTCAGCCATATAGTTAAATATGGTGTCCAGCTTACTTCTTTCCAAGTCCATGTCCTGAATGGTTTCTTTAAGCTTTAAGGTCAAGTGATTAAACATGCTGGCAAGTTGACCAATCTCATCATCTGACTTTACTTCAACAAACTGGTCAAAATCACCCATGGCCATTTCTTCTGCCTTCCTGGTTACATCCCTTATAGGCTCAGTAATACTTGAAGCAATAAGAAATCCTAAGAAAATAGTAATCACCAGGGCTAGAAATGTAGCACTTGTAAGTATTGTCTTGGAATCATCCACTGTATTATATACACTTTCTAAGTTAGAAGTCATATAAAGTATTCCATTTACCTTACCCATGCTGGAATAGACCGGGTATGCCAGATGTTTATTTCTAATATTCTCATTTAATTCTTCCTTGATGGATTCTGCAGGATCACCATCAAAGGCCTTTTGTACTATTATTGGATCAATAAACTTATTAGAAAGAGCATTTTGCCCTATTAATGCTTCCTTTTGCTTTGAAGATGATGCAATAATAGTAGGGACGTCCTGATTAAAAATAGCATAGATTGTTCCACTATTTCCCAAGCCCTCATCATCTAATCTTTCCTGAATATCTTGGGCATTTTCAATCCAGTTATCAGAAGATATAGCGGATGAAGTGTTTATAATGGTTTCTATTCTTTGCTCCATACCTTCAGTTACAGATTTAATCTGTTGATCTTCTAACCTTCCAATGATAAATATCCCAACTATGGCCATTGCAATAAATACCAGTAGAAAATATACTATTACAAACTTCCATTTCATACTGGAAAACATAAATTACCTCCCGAAGTAGTAGCCTACCCCTCTTTTTGTCATTATATATTTAAATTCACCGTTGTTATCTTCTATTTTTTCTCTTAAACGTCTTACAGTAACATCTACTGTTCGGATATCTCCATAGTACTCATAGCCCCATACCTCTTCTAAGAGTTGCTCCCTTGAAAATACCTGCTCAGCTCTGGAAGACAAAAACTTAAGTAGTTCAAATTCCCTTAGGGTCAACTCAATAACCTTCCCATTTTTCTTTACTTCATACTTTACAAGATCTATTTCCAACCCATTGAATTTTATTAAATCATCATTTGAATCATTGGAGGAATTTGTGAAATCCACACGTCTAAGATTCGCCTTAACCCTTGCCATTAATTCTCTCATACTAAAAGGTTTTACAACGTAATCATCAGCCCCAAGCTCTAAACCAAGTACCTTGTCCACTTCTTCCTCTTTAGCTGTTAGCATAATAACAGGAGTACTCCTTTTAGCCCTGATCTCTTTTAGCACCTGAAAACCGTCCTTTTTAGGCATCATTATGTCTAACAATACAAGATCCGGTTCCCACTTAAAGACTTTTAAAACTCCCTCTTCTCCATCATAGGCTGTTTCTACCATATGTCCTTCCTTTTCCAGGTTAAACTTTATTATATCTGAAATAGCTCTTTCATCGTCTACTACCAATATCTTATTACTCATTTTATCTCCTCGACTTTCATCTAAGCTATTTGTCTTAACTTTCTTTTGGATATACCTATTTAAATTATCTAATAATTAAAGAATAAAGTCAAATGATTTACCACGGCTAACGCATGAAAAATAATTTAAAATAAATTTCAAAAAAACATATGTTC